>JANODQ010000785.1:0-5523 GCA_031412775.1 Pirellulaceae bacterium
CAGTTCCAAAATTACTTCCGGATCAAGCAGTCCTTGGTTTTCAAGTAAATCAATAAGTTGAGTGGCTGCCATCAGTTTTCAAAATCCAAGTCGTAAAATCGATTATTGTGTCGTGTTATGCGAATGCTTTGGCGTTATGTAGGTGATCTCGTGCATCAATCAAAGTTTTCAACTACTGAAACCTGGAAACTTGAAAACCCTTTTTCTCTTCCGGCATCCAATGCTGCAATCACAGCAGCGTGAATACTGTCTTCATGCGCCACGACCGCCATCGTACTCGCTTCGTCGCTAGAACCTTCCAACTCTGCCATTGCTAAGATGCCAAGCAATTCTTGCTTGCTTGAGGCTTCCCGTTCATCCCCATCCGGAAAAATTATGGTGTAGGCGTTGAACTCATCAATAAGGATTCGAACGGTTTCGTTAACTTCAGTCTGCTCAGGAACAGAATTTTGGCTTGCTTTGTCGCTCATCGAAGCTTTTTGTTGAATGGCTTTTTCACTAGTAAACGAAGCCGTGACCATGAAAAAAATCAGCAACAGAAACGTTACGTCTACCATCGCCGTCATATCGATCTCGTCTTTGGGAGCATTTTTTCCAAAGGTAAACGTAGCTGGTTCATCGAATTCGTCATCCTCGAATTCATCGAATGAATCACAGTTTAAATCAGTCGTATCCGATTCATCGGTATTCATAATCCCAGCCGACGACGATAAAAATCGCCCGCGTTGTGATTCGGCGGTACTGACGTTGGATAACTTCTGATTTGGATTGTCGATCGCGTTGGAATACGTTTTACCTGTGGCTGCCACGGTGGATATTGGCGGTTCAATAGGGACGATTCGCACTAAGTTCTTTGATGTTTCCTCTTGATTAGGAATTCGCACCATCGATTCACAATCGGGACAACGAAACTCCTTACCGATCATTCTTTCATGAACGTTACGGATGCTTTCACAATGCGGGCACTGGAATCGGATTGTCATCGACTTCACTTAGTTTTCTTGCATGACCCCGAAGCTAATCAACTGACCCTCTTCAATCGACTCGGAGATGAGCTCTTTGATATGATTTACGTCTCCATTTCGAACGGCACCATCAGCTCGCACCAAGACATTGGTCTTTTGTGAATTGAATCCGATTTGAAGGTACTCCTCGATCTCTGCTGCTTGTTGTTCGGGATCATCGGAAAAAACGCTGCCATCTTCGCGTCCAACGACAGCCGAGTTACCGCCACCGCGTTTCATTGTCAAAATAATGCTTTTGTCCGTTGCGACGAGTTGGCCGTTTCTTGCAACAGGCAAGGGTTGTTTTACCTCGTTAGCAAGTTTTGACGTCACCACAAAGAAAATTAGAAGTAGAAACGTAATATCGATCAGAGCAGTCATGTCCATTTCATCATCATGATGTTGTCCATGAGGAGACCCAAGGTGTACACCTTCGGCCTCGTGTTCGTCGTCAAACGGATTGTCGTTGGACGATTCGCTTACGTTACTTGCTCTTTGTGAGACTGACATACATTAAAACCAACTAACTCAAAATACAATCACTCGAAACGACCAACAGGATCGGTCTATCGGGATTTGCTTTAACTTAAGGGACTGTCCGATACCTCTGCTCTACTACGACCCACTGATAGCCCTTGCCTTCACCTGGCTGGCATTCAAAAACGGTTTTTGCGAACTCCTTGGCCATCACTTTAGGGCCGCGTTTTGTGACGGCATAACTTTTTTCAAGCTCAGCGAGTTGTTGCTCGAGTTCTTTCGATATCAGCTTCAAAATAACGCTTCCTGAAGTGGCAATACCGGACTTGGACAACAAATCTTTCTCATACTTTTGTAGTTGATTCTCCGAGCGGGCCACAAAATACATACGCTTCTCATCCTTACCTGGCCCAGTTCTTTTTTCGGGAGCCGCAGAGAGATTTCCAAGGTAATCCACTTCGGTTCGTCCACCTCCGATTGCTCCAAGTTCGATTTTGAAAAAGTCAAGTTGCTTTGCATAGCTCTTAGAATCGCGTGCGGTGAACTTAAGCTCCCAGCGTTCGAATCGAGGAATGATGTTGTCCCCTTCCCCCTCTGGACCCGGGGGGCGACTATCACCCTGCCCAGAACCTTTACTACCAACTGCCGCACCGGATTCAACGGTCTCCAGTGAGGCCGAAATCGAGCTAAGTGTTTCCGTAACTGCTTGTAGCGATTGCTCTACTGCAGGTTCGGTTAGCTGCTCGGCCTCCTCGCTACCCGGTGGCTCTAAATCCCTAGCAAAACCTGCCGCATTGTCGCCTCGTCCTGCAATCCGCTCTTCTTCGACAAAAATTCGAATTGGGTCATGTGGTTTCATCGTACTAAGTATGAAAACTAGTCCGAGAGCAAAAACCCCTAAACCAATCATGATCACGAGACTTAGTAGCAAACTTGCTACCGAATCCACTGAGGTGGTATGCATAGTTTCCATAGTCGCGGGTTTTCCCCTCGACCTAGATTCACTTGGCGCACTCATTAACCTCTAGCTCCATTTCTGGGTGCGATTCGTTCGCCTGAAAATTATGTCTACTATAAACGCGTTTATATAAAGGATTCCCATAGGGAAAGTCATCGAACCGAGATTGCTCAGCTCGATTCGCTATGACCCTCGTGAGCTAACGACTTTGTTAGGAGTCCTACGAGTCATGCCTACCTTCAGTGCATCCAAAAATCGATTTAAACCAGAGGCAACCAATTCTTGCATGCCGCGAATTCGATTGTTAACCAGGGCGAGAATAATGCCAAGCGGAATTGCCACCGCCAGACCCATGGCCGTGTGCTCCAACGCCATCCGAATATCACCCGCAAGAGCGCCCGGGTCTGCTTGAGTCGACTCTTCCAAGTTGCGGAAAGCGCCGAGCATGCCTAACACCGTTCCAAAGAGACCAAGTAGAGGTGCTGTTTTGACGCAAGTTGCAATCCAGGCAATCCGGTTTTCAAGATCAGATAAAACGTCTCTTTGGAATCTATCGAGAACGTACTGCCGAACTTTCTGATAGCCTAACTCACGATTCTCGACTCCTAGATGAACCATGATCGGTAATGCTTTCGGATTACCCTCACAATTCTTTATCACTGTATCATAGTCGCCATCTGCGAGCGGTCCCAACACCGAGTCAAGAAATGCGTCCTGATCAGCCTCCGTTTTAAATCGCTTGCTAGATACTCGAGTCATAACGATAATTGCACAGTAAAGACCCCACAACGCAACTGCCGCGATGACGAAATAGTCGAGGATACCGAGAATCTCAAAGAGTTCGACCATGCCAAGCTTTCAAAAGGAGAAGTTTACTGACGAGAATACAACAATCAGAATGCGACTGTGATAGACGCCTAGTATAGCTAACGTTTTGTTCAATGGTAGTTTCGTTTTCGAACAGACCGTTTTCAAAGAAACCGTTTTCAAAGAGACTGTTTTCAAAGAGACTGTTCTCAAAGAGACTCAGTCACTAGTTTTGCGAATCGGCAAAAATGTGACCTGGTCTGACACTGAGATACCACTCTTTCCAAGCCCTTTCTGCCTTGACTCGATGGTCTGCCGTGATTGGGCCCTCGGCAGGAAGGTAGTTGACGCCCATCTTCCTGCTCAAGATTTTTAGCGAAGCCTCAGCGGTCCGCTGAACAACTTGATCACCATCGCCGAGAGCAAAAATTAGATCAGGTACAAAGTCTAAGTCATCGCCCCGCCCTAATATTTTCGCTCCCAGTCGACGAGCGCTCCATGAATTACCAGCGCCTAGCATTCTCGCGAACCGGCTAAGTTGCGCTTTCCGCTTTGCTGAATCGGCATCAAGCAAAATTCGATTGGACAAAGCCGTGTCCTCCACCGAACCTTCTTTGTTCGTTTCCAAAAGCGAGAGTGCATCTTCTATGGAAGTGACTTGAGACTTGTCGACTACTTTGCCATTTATAACACCGACGCTGGAGATATCGCCAAGACCATACCCTCCTGTATTTGTCCCTTCCTTCAAGTCACCAATTGACTTCTGAGTTGTCCTCAGCAGGAAAAGAATTGACAGACAAGTTGCCGTCTCAACTCCACCCGGATCCACGCTTTCGCCGACTAGTCCAAAAGCACCGGTTGCTGGATCTTGATACTTCCGCAGGATCTCAACGCCTTCTCGATACCACGCCGGATCTTTCTCTCGGCGACCCTTCAGAATTTCCAAGAACGATTCATAACGCTCTTGGCTGTAAAGCCAGTAATAAAACCAATCGGACCCCCCTGCTCCTCGCTTAAACTTGTTTTGCGATAGCCACGATGCAGCTTTTGTCGCCACTTTCTGAACAGAATCTCGAGAGATAACTCGAGAGACAAATTTCTTCTCTTTTTTCCCGGCAAGAACTTCGGCGGAAACTCGTCTGAAAACTTCAGGGATTTCCTCTTCGTCTGCCTCTTCGCTGGCCAAGGCATTCTCCATTTTCATACCAGGTCCGCGCATCACTCCTAGAATATCTGCGGAAATCAAGGCTGCCGATAACCCGGCCGCGAGCATTTGATGGTTGGGTTCATCTCCAGCAGAAGGAGTCTGATACGTCCAGCCGCCGTCCGGACGCTGCGCGCTTTGAAGCCACGCACCAACCTTTTCAACGGAACCAAAATCGACCTCAATATTGGCTTGTTTCATAGACCAAAGAGCGAGCGTGACATACTGCGTTTGAGACGCGTCGCCCGAGCCTGTTCGAATTGTCAGATAACCAAATCCACCATTGGATCGCTGCACGGACTTTAAAAAGTCGCGACAATCCTCAAGCTCAGATTTGTATTTCACACCGTCCACCGCAGCCAGCAACATGGCTGAAATCGACGCGTCATAGAGAATGTGCTCACCCTGTATAGCCCCAGACCTTTCGCGGATTTCGCGCATTGTCTTTAGAGCAAACGGAATTGCCTTTTTGACCAATGGGTGCTCCGGTTCCTCGGTGGCCTTGTAAGCTGTGTAACCCATCAAAATATCGTATTCGTGGGTGACTCGTTGGCGTGCAAAGTTCGAGCTTAAGAAATCAACCGCCTTCTTGACCATCGCCTGCACGACCGGATGCTCGGGCGAATAGGGGTCGTCGGCCCTCAGCGGAGACAAAATCCCAACGATTAACCAAGCCAAGAAAGATAGGCGTGCGCATTTCAACAAAATTCGTAACCAATTCATGAAAGATTTTTAGCCTACGACCCTACATAGCAAACACGTTCGTGACCAACCTAAACCTACAAGTGGCACGACGAATTGACACCTATTGACCTTTGGTTTAGTATCTTATCCCACGCGATATCAAAAGGCTATCTCCAACCTTTAACGGTTAAAAACGTGATAGCTGCAACGTGTCGCTAAAGGCTGGATAGCTCAGTTGGTAGAGCAATGGACTGAAAATCCATGTGTCCGCGGTTCGAGTCCGCGTCCAGCCACTAATGAAAAGCCTTGTTTTTCCAGTAAAAGTAATGCTTTTTGTGTTTCTTGGCTCAAATCGTCTTCATCGGCAATGGGAGCGGTTTCCGCGTCTT
>JANODQ010000786.1:0-7982 GCA_031412775.1 Pirellulaceae bacterium
GTCCCCGTTGGCTGCGTTGCCTTGGCTCGGAATTCGCAAAGCCTTATTCGGGTGCGGGCTTACGGAGTTCGAGACCCGTTTGGTATGTTTCGCTACGAAGATGTACAAATCTTAAGTTAACACAAACTCTGTCACTCAAGCATGGCATCGTCACCCGAATCGGACAACATCAAAGACAATAATCTTCATCACTCGTCGCGCTCTCAAGTAACCAACGACCGCGATTTTACGCCGCTTGACGCAAAATCGTCTGAAACCTCAAGAATGTCTTTGCACTCTGATGCGTATTGTATTGCAAGCGCAATGAGGTTCTCGCGATGAATCGGCTTGGATGCATAGTTGTTGCAACCAGCCTCAATACATTTCAGTCTATCGCTTTCCATCGCATGTGCAGTTAACGCGATAATTGGTTGTTTGTATCCCCAATCGCGCAATCGTCGCGTTGCTTCGTATCCATCCAACTCTGGCATTTGCATATCCATAAACACTAAATGGAATCGCTCCGGCGTCGCAGTAATCTGCTCGAAAGCTCTCAATCCATTTTCTGCTATCGTAACGTCCGCGCCAACCTTTCTGAGATGAAATGAAATTAGTCTTTGATTGTCCGGACCATCTTCGGCAAGAAGAATATTTATTCCCAAAAGTGATTGCGGTTTCGCTTCCGCCGATTCAAAAATCTTTGGTGCAACTACTTTATTCTGGTGCGGCAAGGGAGTGTTGCTTGCATCAATAAGTTCAACAGGGTTCACGTCACCAGTGGCTACTGTAACGATGAATGTGCTTCCTTTACCTGGCTCCGACGACACTTGGACGCAGCCTCCAAGCATTTGCGCGAGAGAATTTGAAATTCGTAAGCCAAGACCGGTGCCACCGAATTTTCGCGTGGTCGAGCCGTCCGCTTGAGCAAACGAACTAAACTTCCCGATGACCGTGCACTGTTCTTCTGTCATTCCGATACCAGTATCGATGACTGAGAATTGAATCTGACACGTGTCTGGAAGGTATTTGAGAACTAGTTTTACCGATCCGACTTCCGTAAACTTGATAGCGTTGCCAAGAAGATTCAATAGAATCTGACGCAATCGGGTGGGATCGGTCTTGATGACACTGGGGATGAGGGAATCGAAATGAAGTTCGATGGAAATACCTTTACCAAACGCTTGCTGTTGCAACAATGCGGTCACTTCTTCAGCAAGTTTCTTCGGCGAGGTGTTAATTTGCTCAACGGTCATCTTTCCTGCTTCGATTTTGGACATGTCAAGTATGTCGTTAATAATCGTTAGAAGATGGTTTGCATTCGAACGTATTGTTTGCACTGCGTTTGCAGCGAGCGCAGGGTCGCTTGCATATTGCTCGTCCGTATCCAACAGATCCGCGAACCCTAGAATGGCTGTCATGGGAGTGCGAATTTCATGACTCATATTCGCAAGAAACTCGCTCTTGGAACGACTAGAAGATTCAGCTTCCTCTTTGGCTATTTGAAGTACATGCTCCGATTGCAATTGGTCCGTGATATCTCGAACGACCGCCAAGTATCGACCAACTCGACCAAGGTTTGGAATCAATTGCAATGAAATCTCAACCGGAATTCGATGGCCATCTCGATGCCGGTGCTCGGTACGAAACGTTATTGCAGTCCCGGGTGTCGCCATGGCTGACGCAAGCAAGTCCGTGAATTCCTGATGAGCAATGTAGGGATTGATGTCCTTCGGAGTCATGCAGCGCATCTCGTCAAAACTGTATCCGACGTGCTCTTTGGCTCCTTGGTTTACATATACGAACAGAAGACTTTCCGCATCTACGATAAACACACAATCCGTTGCTGCGTCCAAAGCGCTTGTGATTTCTTCCAAATCGCGTTGGCGAGTTACTCCCTCTGTCACGTCCCGCTTAGCAATCAAAATGCCGTCAATAGTACCTTCACTGTTTGCCAGAGGCGATGCTGTCACTTGTATTATTTTCTTAGATTGATCCGTATGATCGACACCAAACGAACGTGGCATTTCATGGGAATCACATGGCAACTCAAATTGACCATCGAAAACGTGGCCACTTCGGATCGTCGCAACTAGAGTATGCAAGCTTATTTCGTCGATTCGATTTTCAGTGAATAGGAGTGCTTTGGAACCGATTTGGAGGTCGTGTCCAAACATCCGATCAAGTTTGCAAGCGGCTGGATTAGCAAAACGAACGATTCCATCTAAATCCGTGACCACGGTACAGTCGGGACTGCGATTTACCGCCGATGCCAATTCCTGAAATCGTTGGTTCGCAAGTCGCACCAAATGTTCTGCATTCTTTTTCTCTGTAATGTCAAAACGAAGGGATATATACCTTTCAACTTTTCCATCGGATCCTAATTGAGGAATGATCGAAGAGTCTACCCAATAGATTGAGCCGTCTTTTGATTTATTGCAAACTTCATTTCGCCATGGAACGCCACTTGAGATATTTTTCCACATTTCAATCCAAAATGACCGTGGATGGTATCCTGAATTTAGTATTCGATGATCTTGACCAAGCAACTCACTCGCCGTGTAGCCACTAATTTCACAAAAGCCTTTATTGGCTTCGACTATCTTGCCAGAACGGTCCGCGATTGAAAGAAGCGCGTACCTATCCAAAGCATATCGAAATGCAAGATTTTCGCTTAATGCTTTTTCCGCCCTCTCGCACGCCGCAGCCAATTCTGACGTCTTGGTAATTACTTGGTTTTCAAAATTTGATTTTAATTTTTCCAGCTCTGCTTCTCGATTAGCAGAGTGCGTTAAATGTTTCATCGCACCCGCGATTGCAATCATCAAAAAAAGAGCTTCCAAAAGCACCCATCCGGCATGTTCAACGGAACGCCAAGGACTTGCGGTTAAGATTCCGAATATTGATTGAGGCCACAGAAAGCCTCGAGCGAAGTGATCGATTGCCGTACAAACCATGGCGGTAAGTAGTACACGCCAGTCATTGTAGAAAGCTAAGCATGCAAGTGAGACGAAGACATGGAAGTGGGTTTCTATTCGTCCTCCGCTAAGATGGATAAACAATGCTCCGAAAAGCATTTGACTTACGGCAATCACATGACGAGTAAGTGTGCTCCCTGGCAAACGAAATACCAATAGAAGTGGCATTGACGCCAATAGTCCACCGAGTAAGAGTGCGCTCCAAACGTGAATATGGACTTTGCTTTGTGTGCCGCTCCATGCAGTCGGGGATAGAACAAAAGCCGTGATAACGGCTGCAATCATCTGTAGAAGCATAAGGACTGCAAATAGTCGATCGATGTTGCCGCGACTAAGATAAATATCCCTCGCCTTGATTTCTTCGCCCGACATTGTGTTGGCGATGATCGGATTTGTAGACATCATTTGAGTGCCTCCTGACCGCAGTCTTTTGTGAAACCCGCCTTCTCGCTCATGCGAACTAGCTCACAGCCGAATACGGGAAAATGGGCGATCCTACTCGGAGTACCGGCTATTAAATTCTTAATGGAAATTTGGCCACAACTTTCGCCCTCGTGTCCTCTTTCTGTAGTAATGCCACCCTGAAACATCAAATTGCCCGTAACTGAATACAGCAAACAATGCCCACTGGTTGTTATGTTAAATCTCGTTGCAACCGCTCCGTCTAGGTCGATTACAGTTTGAATTCCTTTCATGGTTAGAGATGTTCTTACATTGCTTGAACGCATCCATCGATCTACTTTAGCTGATGGGCATCCCATCAGTATCGTGCACTTAACTTGCTGATCTACTTCGGAAACAAGTTGTTCCAACTCAGTAAGCGTTGCCGAAGAACATGGGCATTGGGGATGAATGAATACAAGCAGTGTGGGGGAGTTTGTATCAAGTTTGAGGTTTGTTCCAGTGGGCCATTCCGTCGGTGCACTGCTCACAGTGTTCGATGCGAAGTTATAACTGGTTAGCAGCCAGAACCCCGAAGCCACAGCAACAAACCAGATGGCTATCAACATTTGATAAGCGATGCGATTTGGTTCGCTCGCGATCTGTTTGGTTGAGTTTGTCACCGGTAGCTCCGACAAGTATGAAGAACACGATCTTTAGCCGCAACGAAGCTCAGGATTTCAAATAAGAGCCGCCTAATGACGGCTTCTGCAGCGGTAAAACATAGTTCGGTCCGCATTGGATGGTAAATCTGCAGGCAGAGATTGCACGGCTATGCACAGGGAATAAATCGGGTATTCCGATTAGCGGGTTTTCCTCAAAATTCAGGTCAATGCCGCTAAGAAGAAGCACAGCCGATCTACCATGAATCCACTATTTGCTGGATGCTTGGACATAGGTGTGTGCTTGGGAGTGTTGAAGTCAACCGCGCCGGATGTCTGAAGTAATGGGATGTATTCGGCTGCAGTGATGGTGAGCTTGTCACCGGGTTTGACACGACGGGTCATTACCCGATCCCATCGCATTGAAGTTTGCTTCGGGGTGGCATGACCCACGTCCGAACGAGTCCGCAAGCGAGCAGAGTTCCGAAACGTGAAGTATCACTAAGGTACTCGATCGGAGGGTAGGGCAATACTAAGAAGCAAGCGTCTCCGGTTGCGGCCGTCCAATTGCGACCTCCTGCAAGTTGTTAGGGTTTCGAGCACAAATATGAGCCACGGGTCGGAAGAATATCGATGAAGCGTGCAAGTTGCTTTCGTAAATCATCGAATTTAAGTGGCTTGGTTAGATGAGCGGATGCACCGAGTTGCTTCATTCGAATCTTTAGCCGTTTGTCTTGTCCACCCGTAATGGCGATCACTGGGAGATACTTCGTCCGCTCGTCTTCTCGAAGGGCCTCGAGAACTTCGTCTCCCCTTGCAAAAGGCATATCGAAGTCAAGCAGAATCGCATCGACCTTCTGTGTTTGCGCTTGTCGGATTCCATCATTACCGTTGAAGGCTCTCACAACGGCTACGCCATGCGCCTCGAGCCGATACTTAACCGCAGCAGAAAAATCGCAATCATCCTCTACATGCAAGACAACAGGAGGCGGATTTAACCCGTCGAAAGTGGGAATAGTCATTTCGTCAAGATGGGGATGGTCCATTTGTTGATTACTCACGTGAGCATGTCCTTGGAGAATGATATGAAATAAGTTTCAAAAAAAGGAGCTATTAGAGCGGTTATGCTGAGCTAGCTGTCATGCCATATCGTTAGATTTGGGTAGTCCAAGATGCGGTGACAATTTGGAAAATAATGTTTCAAATGAAGTGGGTTTCTCGAGGAAACTATCCGCACCGAGAGAGATTAATTCCTGCTTGAGATTACCCCCGCGATGACCGGTTAAGATGACGACCGGGATATGCTTAGTTGCCTCGCATGCCTTTAAATTCTCCAAAACGTATCGCCCGTCACCACCTGGCATACCAATATCAAGAATGATTGCGGACACTGGTTTCGTAAAGGCTTGTTTAATTCCACCACATCCTGTGAAGGCCTGTACTACAGAAACACCATGAACTTCTAACCGAATTTTTAAGGCGTTAGACAAATCACTATCATCGTCAATATGCAATACCCAAGGTTGATTGACATTTTCTGGTGCAAGCAATGCATCACTAAAATCGATTTGGTCCTTTAAACTATTCAAGTCATCAGTTGATGAATCTAGAAACTTTGCATCTACGCCAAGCATAGCAAAAATTGAATTAAGTATCGGATCTCGACCAGTCTGTGATAGATCTGGCTGAGTTTGCAAGCGGATTGCATCGTTACGACTAACGGTGAACGCACTTTTCTTGGGAAGACATTCCTCTTGCTCCAATCGAAGCCAAGGAGCTCCAGAATCCGGGACAACAAGTTCGTTAATAAGAATTTCTAGTTCATTCCAAGCACTACCGCTTTTGTGAATGTAGCTAGCCCCTAATTGTCTACAACGATCTATTGTTTGGAGATCTTTACGTCCCGTTAAGATGGCAATACTTGCTGCAGAGGTTGAACGAATGCCGCCGAGCATTTCACACAAGGCCAACCCGTTACCGCCCGGCATATCAACATCTAAACAAATAAGATCTGGCCTGATTTGTTCGGCCAATTGAAGCGCGCGAAAGCCGTCGTTGGCGACCACTGCATTCATGCCTAGACGACGACACCGGAACGCTAGCGCCTGGCATAAGTCATCATCATCGTCGGCGATCAGAATTGTTTTTTCGATCATTTTTATGGCTTTGCGTTATTTGAGAGGATCAGTACAAATGGCAATGTAGGTAGCTCGATCTTTCACAATGTACTAAGTTGTAACTCACAGGATTTTTGAGATGCTTCAGTAAGGGAGACTTCAATTGCATCGAGCAGGTCACATGAGTTGTAGGGCTTCGAAATAAAAAATCTTGCTCCGGCTTCTAGTGCTTTCCGCTTGTCAACGACGCTTGCTGACACCATCACGACCGGGATATGACTTGTATCAGACCGCATTTTAATTGAAATTAATGCCGATAACCCATCTGTACGAGGCATCCGTAAGTCCATTACGATCGCATCAGGTTTTTGTAGATCGATTTTTTCTAACGCATCCTGACCGTCCTCCGCAGACATGACCGAGTAACCTGCAAATTGCAGACGCATCATTGCAGCACTTCGAATCTCATAGTCGTCGTCAACAACTAAAATTGATTTTGATTTAGACAAAATTCACTTGCCGATCTGCGATAAGCTCACTTACTTTTTTAATAGCGACTTCACTTTCATTTAGGACTGGGTAAGTTCCTAAATATTCGTAGTGAAATTTTGGAATTTGACCACGTGGGCGATTACGATTGATGCTTTCCCAACTGATTTGTGCTCTATCAAGAAACGCGTGTAGTTCTAATTTGTCGGTTGTGAGCGCAAAAAGGAACGTATTATTTGGACATTGAAAAAGCAGATCGGTCGAACGGCATAAGGAGTTCAGAAATTCATCCCATTCACCCATATCATTTTGATCTTCGTCGGTACCGGCTGTAGCCCTCACGAGAGTAATCATTTGAGGACACGCTGGAGAGTTTTCGATAAAACGAACGAAGCGACTCATGATGTAAGCCGAGTCATTAATGGGGACGGTAAAATAGAACTTACTCCCCTGACCTGGGGTACTCTCGACAAAAAGTTGTCCAAAGCTTAGCTCTACTAGATCCTTCGCAATCGCTAGTCCCAGACCAAAGCCTTTGCAGCTTGAGTGAGTCGTTGTGCCTAGTTGCCGGAATCGTTCAAAAATTTGCTTCAAGCAGTCTGAATCGATACCCGATCCATTATCCTCAATCGCAAATGTCACATCGGAACTTCCGTCAAGTTGATAAACGGATAATCTTACCTTGCCAGGATTGCCGCAAAATTTTAATGCATTGATTCCGAGATTTGTAACGACACGACCGATCTTCTCGGCATCACAAAATAGAATTGGAAGATCTTCGGCGATCTCCCATGCGAGTGTAACGCCCTTGACCTGCGCTTTTCGATCTAGTGTAGCTTCCACATGGCCAAGAATTTCTTTGACGCTACAAGGTTTTCGCCATGCACCGATTAACCCGGACTCTAACTTACTTGAATCAAGCATGTCGTCAACCATCATATTTAAATCTTCGACGCGATTTTCGATGATAGCTAACATACGCTCTTGTTCACCATTCACATCTCCTACAAAACCCTCTCGAATAAGCGACGAATACTCTTTAATGACAGTAAGTGGTGTTCGAAATTCATGTGATACGTTATCGACAAAATCGTGGGCCTGCTTGTAAAGCACTTCAAGCTTGCAGTTCTTCGCCGATAACAACTCTCGTGACGCACTAATTTCTTTAAGCAGATTCTGGCTTTCTAATATTTGTTCATGCCGCTGTATTGCATGGCGAATAGCTCGGCCTAAAACATCTCCAGAAATTCCACTTTTGGGAATGTAGTCCTGAGCTCCGGCATCAAGCAATTTCTTTGCCAATTCAACATCATCGATAGCGGTAAGGACAACGATTGGCGTGTTTGTGATATTGCAACGAATCCGAGAGATGGTTTCGT
>JANODQ010000787.1:0-5578 GCA_031412775.1 Pirellulaceae bacterium
TGTTTGCGCCCTACCGCCGACAGGTAAAGGAGTCGGATGATCCAGAGCAAGACGACGATTACCTCACTTCGGATGATTCTCCTTTAGGAACACAAACTGATAACGACTTGCATCAACGAGATGACTCGCATCAACACGTCGAAGATTGGGAACCGACCGTCAAATCAACCAGTCGTTTCGATCGAAAAAGTCCTATTGAGTGATCCTTTGAAGCGAAGATAACGAATGACTTTTTATAATGAGATAAGTGGCTGGCGAACCTTTCTTGTACGCTTGCCGAGATTGCTGACTTCGTGGGAGTCCTTCTTTGGAAGCATCTTGGAGGGCTGGTCTGAATGGTCTCGGACCAGACAATGGTGGTTGGTGGCTATCACCGCGCCACTTGCGATCGCTTTAGTTTCGACTATCGTCAGCGTCGGCTTCTTTCGGCTCCAGAGTAGTGATGGGATCTCGCAATCCCTCGTCAACAAGGTGGACCGTACGTTAGGCTTTGAAGCAACCTTGCAAAGCTCCATGGAAGCGCACATGGAACGCAATGCTCTCCGGGCCAACTCCGATCCTGCTGCCAGTTCTCACGTATCTGAAGCTAACCCTGCGGATGAGCCCAAGTTTTCAAAAGATTCTAAACTTTTGGAGGAGGTTGACCTGCTTTTACAGCGGGCCCAAAAACTAAGTCCGGATAATTCTCAAGTCAAGTTGCGAAAGGCTCTGATTGCAGCCAAGCGAGGAAACTTTGAACTCGCCGATACGCTGATGAAAGAGCTCACTCGGAAGGAAATTACGATTATCAGTCCGGCCCATGCATGGGCCGCTATTGCTATGCTCGGTAGCAAGAAGGCTGCAGAGCCTGGAGACCAAGAAGAATTAGAACAACACCTACAGCATGCCGCCGAATGGAAAAATATTGATCCTGCTCTGCTTACGATCTATAGCACCATACTGCTGCGTTCAGGAAAAACAGAAAGAGCACTCGAACTGGCAAAGCAGGCAGCCAAGTTGCGGCCCGAATTGAACTTGGCTTATTCGCAAATCTTAAAGTACGCAGGCCCCGCACAAGAAAAAGAAATGCAACGCGCAGCAAAAGCAGCGGAAGAAGCATATCGCATGAAGCTTGGGACAGTCAACGAACCCGAGAGCGATCGTATCGCATGTGCCAATGCAATCTTAATGACCGATCGCATTGATGTTGCCATGGAACTACTTCGCGAAGGAATGGGAACCGACGAAGCACCCAAACGTGAGGTAAGAAGATTTCTATCCGAGTTGTTGATTCGCGAGTATCGAAAAGCAAACGTTGGTTGGTTGGCTGTCGCATCGGTGGACAAAGCAAACCCAGATAAAGTCAACCCAACTGCGACTAATACTGATACGACTAATACTGATACGACAAAGAAAGATAAAACAAAGTTAGATACAACGAACTTAGACACTGTCGAAATTACTCCAGATGCTGATACCGTAACCAAGAAAACCGAACTCGATTGGAGTTATCTTTTGGAGGCAGCCGAGATCGATCCAGACAATCCCAACATCGGCCAAGAGATCGCTTTCCAAGTCCGTAACAAGCAAAAGACACCTGCCGAACTGAACGATATCCTGCTTCGGCAACTCAAACTCGGCAAAGCATCAACTTCCACTTTGCTTTTGGTCGCAGAGCGTTACCTCGAGCGTGGTAAACTTCCGGAAGCGCGAGTTTTGTGGGAAAAGATTCTCGAGAAGGATCCCTACTGTCTACCCGCGATGAACAACTTGTCAGTGACAATTAGCCGCGACCAACCACCAGACGCGAAACGTGCATTGGATTTAATCGATCGAGCTTATCGAGCTTTTCCAAGAAACGCCGAGCTTTGCGATAGCTACGGCGAGATCTACATGAATCTCAACCGCTCCATGGAAGCAGTCTCCAAGTACGAAGAAGCAATAAAAATTGATCCAAGTCGTGTCGGATCACGAACAAGACTCGCCCAGTGCTATCGCGACGCTGGTCTTTCCGGCGTGGCCGCCGAGCAGGATCGAATCGTTGAAGAACTAAAGAAGGCAATGCAAAACGCAAAAGAAAAGGAGAAGGAAAACACGAAAGAAACGCCTGTTACAAAGTAAAATCTAGACACAAGCTTTCGTCCCGAAAGCAAACCCATGCAGTTGATTCTTTTCGAGACTCTCAACAAACATTAGAGCTTCAAATACGCGTCCTAAGGCGAAGGACCGATTGAACAGCAATTTGATGATTTCGAGCGTGAGTCGCTAGCCGCTTCATTGGATGTTCCTGCGCAAGCGAATGGTTAGTCGTTTAAACACGGCGAGGCCCGAGACTCAATTTATAGTCCGTTGAACCGCTGGCCTTAGCCTAATGACGTTTGATGGCGTTTACCAATCACGTGTTGCGCCGCAGGTAGCCCAAAGAGCCAAAAGAGCGCGGGGTGGACGAAAAAATCCAATAGCGTGGAGCTAATAACTCCTCCGAGTATGACCGTTGCTACCGGATAAAGAATTTCTTTGCCTGGCTGACCTGCGGCAAGAACTAATGGAACCAAACCGATACCAGCCGTCAAGGCAGTCATCAAAACCGGAGCAAGTCTCTCTTTGCCAGCTCGGATAATCATCGCGTGGCTCCACTTTTCGCCCTCGTGTTCTACTAAGTGTAAATAGTGTTGAAGCAGGAGGATTCCATTTCTGGATGCGATTCCACCCAAAGAGATAAATCCAACCATGCTGGCAATCGTAAGTGTCTGATTAGTCAAAACAATCGCTGCGACAGATCCAATAAACGCCATCGGTATTGCCGCCATGACTTGTAGAGAAAGATTGACACTTTGAAACATCGTGAACAGCGTCAAAAACACTCCGACCAAAGCAACAAGAAAGAGTAATAAAATCACTCGCGAAGCACGCTGCTGACTTTCAAACTGACCACTAAATTCAAAATAGTATCCCGGTGGTAGTGTTGCACTAATAGTCTTCAGGCGTTGTTGAATTTCCTCGACAACCTCGACCAATCCGCGATCCGATGTGTTGCATTGAATAACTATACGACGACGAATTCTTTCGCGTTGAATTGTGTTAGGGCCCAGCGAATCGTAGATATTTGCGAGCGATTCTAAGGGGACTTGTCCGCCGGACGGCAATTCGATTGGTAAGCGTCTTAGTACGTCTAGATTTTCGCGTGCATCTTCTTTAAATCGCACCACGAGATCGAATACTCGTTGACCTTGCATTACTTCGGAAACAACCAAACCATTCATCGCCGTTTCGATAATCCGATTGAGAGTTTCGACATTAAGACCCGCTAACAATAATTTATCTCGGTCATATTCGATCTTCAGTTGAGGTATCAGTACCTGCTGTTCAACCAACACGTCTCGAACACCACGTACTTGCTGAATCTCGGTCTTGACATCGGCAGCGCGATTTCTAAGAACATCCAGATCGTCACCGTAGAGCTTGACTCCGACCTGTGCCTTCACACCGGAAAGCATGTGAGAAATCAAATGCGAGATTGGCTGTTCGACGGAAAAAACCAATCCCGGAATTTCCGTCATGTCCTCGCGAATGCGATTCAATTGCTGATCACGAGTTCGCGTAGTCGTTGGGTCGAGATCGATAATGTACTCGCTCGCGCTAACTGGTTCGGCATGTTCGTCTAGCTCGGCGCGTCCAGTGCGACGAACAAAGTTTTGCACATCTGAATTGCCTGCCAGCGATTGCTCGACATTCTGATTGATCGCGATGCTGGTCGATAGCGACGTCCCAGGTGGAAGCAGCACGTTTAGCTGGACGGCACCCTCGTTAAATGGAGGCAAAAAATCGCGATCAAGCCGCGAGACAAACCACGCCGCAACAGCGACCATTGCGACCACTCCAACCAGGTTAAGCCATGGATATCGGAGGCTGAACTGAATCACATGCCCGACGGCTATTTTCAGTATTCGTAGTAATAAACCATCAGCTTGATGTGCAATTGCTGATGAATTAGGTAACAACCAATAGGCGAGTATCGGTGTCACGGTTAATGAAATAATTAACGACGATAGGATCGATACAACATACGCTGTACCCAGCGGCGTGAAGAGTCGACCTTCCATTCCTGAGAGTGCAAAAAGTGGCAAAAAGACAAGGCAAACAATGATCGTGCTATAAATAATCGAACCGCGAACCTCAAGGCTCGCTTGATAAACCACAACCAGAGCGGTCTTGGGGGATGATTGAGTTGCATTCTCTTTTAATCGCCGAAAGATATTTTCTACATCGACAATCGCATCATCAACCAGCTCGCCAATAGCGACAGCAAGTCCACCGAGCGTCATCGTATTAATCGAAAGACCAAACCATCGAAACACAAGAATTGTCATCAATAGTGATAATGGAATCGCTGTTAAAGAAATGAATGTCGTGCGAAAGTTCATCAGGAATAGGAACAAGATGATAACGACTAAAATGCTTCCATCGCGTAACGCGGTCATCACGTTTTCGATCGCTCGATCAATAAAGTGCTCTTGCGAGTAGAGCGGTTCAATACGAATTCCGGCGTCGAGTGATGGTTTGATTTCGCTGACGGCCGATAGGATTGCCTGCGTGATTGCCCGCGTATCGGCTCCAGGTTGCTTACTAATAGTCAGTACTACCGCAGGTCCACCACTAAATTGGTTTTCGCTTTCGCGAATAAAAGCAGAAGCATCACCGCGTTTGACTTGTGCTGCTTCAACGACTGTTGCCAGCATCGAGAGGCTCACAGGTCGTCCTTGTCGGACCGCAACCGCAATCTTGTTGATATCATCGATCGATTGGATCTTTCCAAGCGCTCGGACCAACCACTCATTCGGACCGCGTTGGTCTAAGTAACCACCGGTCGCATTTTCGTTACTGGCTTCCACTGCTCGGCGAACATCATCTAAGGTGACGCCATTCTTCTGCAAAGCATCTGGATCAATCTGTACCTGAAATTGCTTTCGACCGCCGCCCATCGTAAAGACTTGAGCTACACCGGGAATCGAAAGCAATCGTTGTCGAACAATCCAGTCGGACTGCGTACGAAGCTCGATTGGATCGATTGCATTCCCTTCGCTCCAAAGGCCTAGTACAAGAATTTGCCCCATGATCGATGAGATCGGAGCAAGTTGTGGCTTAGCAATTTTCGGCAGTCGATCAGAAACAATTGCCAGTCGCTCATTCACAATTTGTCGAGCAGTGAAGATGTTCACGCCGAAGTCAAACTCAACATAGATGATCGAGATTCCTGTCGAGGAGGTGCTGCGTACTGCTTGCACTCCATTGGCTCCCGTGACTGCTGTCTCGATCGGAAACGTTACTCGCGTTTCAACTTCCTCTGGAGCCATTCCTTCCGCTTCGGTCATGATCACGACTCGCGGACGATCTAGATCCGGAAACACGTCGATAGGTAGCGTGCTCGCGGTCCACATCGCATAGCCAGAGATTGCCAAGGCAATAGCCATCACAAGCAACCGATTTTGCAGCGAAAAACGAAGCAATAAATCAAGAAAGCTGCGACTTCCGTTGCTTGGTTCTTGATTTGATAATTGGTCCATTCGTTTCGTGCTTTACCTTGAGGGATCTTTCCCTA
>JANODQ010000788.1:0-9126 GCA_031412775.1 Pirellulaceae bacterium
GTGAGCACCGATTATGCGATCGATTGGATCAAGCAACACAAGGAGCAGCCGTTTTCGATCATCGTTGGTTTGAAGAGCGCCCATGGTCCGCGCGGAGGAAAGAATTTGCCCAAACATTTACGTGAACTCTACGCAGGCGAGACGAGCAAGCCAACGCCCAACTGCGAAGTGCCATCGATTTTTCATCGCCCTGATGGCAACACGGGCAAGTATGCGCCCGGTCTCGCTGACAATGCGGCTCATCTCGATTACATGCGTCACGTCGGGGGGATCGATGAAAATCTCACACGATTGCTTCAAGCGCTCGACGATTTTGAACTTAACGAAAATACTGTGGTGGTTTATTCGAGCGACAATGGTTACTACTTGGGCGAGCACCGCTCGGGAGATAAACGCTCGCTGTACGATGAATCGCTCCGGATTCCGTTCCTGGTCCGCTATCCTGCCAAGTTTAAAGCCGGCACGGTCGTGGACGAAATGGTCACCAACGTAGATCTAGCGCCGACATTTTTAGATCTAGCCGGTTTACCCATCCCGCCCGAGATGCAAGGGCTAAGTTGGCAAGGTTTGGCCAGCGGGAAACCGCCAGCCGCCTGGCGCGGCGCGTTTCTTGCGGAGTACTACAAAGAGCTTGGAGAAGTCCCGACTTGCTTCGCCATTCGTACCAAGACTCACAAGTTGGTTAAGTATCCGAATCGCCCGGAATGGACCGAGGTCTTTGATTTAGCGAGTGATCCATACGAGATCAAGAATCTGGCGAATGACACTGAACTAACGGCGAAACTCGACACCGAACTTGAGCAGCTAATCAAGGACGTTCGCTACACTATTCCCGAAAACGCTAATCCCCCGCAGCCGAGGAATAAAACCGCAGCAAAGTGATATCAAATCTTGGTGTGCTTCGTCGGTCACGTACTTTAGAAAACCCTCGCAAAGCTCGACCAGAAAGCGGGCGCTGCCACGAGCCGATAAAGCCCACAGGTAACTGTTAGCCCGGCCAAGTGTGACCGCCTTCTTCGATACCACGACTCACGACACCACGACTTCATCGAACGCCTGGGGTATCCACGTGGGGACTGCGGTATCCACGTGGGTACTCGGGGAGACTGGGCCTGGATTTTGTAGGGCCGTGGATTGTTTGGTCGTACAGTTTCGTAACCGCAGCATATTGCGGATCTGCTCCGGCGACACCGAGAAACTAGTGCTTTGTCAAATTGATAAACGGGTTACACAGCGACCACTGCCGACACGATTAGGCGTATGGGTGAGACGGTCCACTCAGTGGAATCAAAAACACTCATAGCACAGGTAGCCGATGAAGTTGCGATGTTCTGTCGATCGCTTAAAGACACAGAGGCGATTCCCGGAAGCACCGAGGTGCTTGAATCCTTGATTGGCAAAGGCAAGCGACTTCTACATCACAATAGCGATAGCGTGACGCAACACATCTTATCTTTAGCAGCGACGACAACGGAAATCACCACTTCTCTGGTCCAACAAGCCTTGTCCACTTGCCGCATGAAGCACCTGAGACAAATGGCCTCGAGACAACCTCCCAGGGGGACTACAAGTGGCTCGCCGAGAAGATCTCGTAGCCGCAAGAGAGGAATTAAACTTGCGCAAAGTACAAATGCCCGCAATACCGAACGTTTAGCAGCCCATCCCATCCCTCCTTGGCCCTTTGCTGTGGGTTGTTTTGGTATGAGAACCTATAACTTCCCAACGGGCTTTTTTCGTATCAATATCAATCCGGAAATCATTTAAATTCCCCTAAAGTGCAGTTAGGAACGTTAATGGGGGGAGTGTTTGGACGGGATGATGGTCTCATCTTACGGTTGGGTTCATTTTGCTGTTCATTTTAACGATCGCTGGCGGGGATTTTGTTTAGCGTGTAGTAGGCGTTGGAGTGAAGTAGTGGTTCGCCGTCTGCGCTTCGTACACCACTTGCATTGAGCGAATGTACGAAGAGTTCTCGCAACGATTCGATACGAAGGCGGACTCGCAAGCCATCCTCAGAAACTTCCGCATTCTTGATCGTGTGCGGTTGCTCTTGAAGTTCCTCGCTTCCGTATTGTGAGTGATAGCGGTACGTATGGCTTGTGATTTCATAAGAATCGATCTTGCTTGCCGAATCTTGTTGCAAGGGCTTGGTAAAGACCAACTCAAACCCATCCGGTTGGGCTCGCATCTCTTTTAATTCGAAAGGTATCTTTTGAGTCCACACAAGTCGCTGAAGGCCATAAGATGCTGGGCCCAGGCTACTCCAACCGCGATTGGATAATCCCACAAAAACACTCCCGTCTTTCCCCTGTTCCATTCGCAACACCGCAGATGCGAAGCCTTCGCGGAATGGGAAGCATACCCCTTGGTACTCGCCATCGATTTTCTCCAAGAAGACTCTGTTAATCGACGACTGAGTAAACTCGCCGATAAAGAGTTGACCGGCAAATGGTCCGAACTTTCCATCACTTCCATCGACCATAATATCAGTTGCAGATTGCCCGACTTTTTTGTACGGTAACCAAACAGCGGGCGGCTTAAGAATCGAAAGTTTCTTGATCGCTTCGGGAAATGTTACGCCATCCGGAATCTCATCGATTGGTTTGATTGTCGAACCTGGTTGTTCTACAGAAGCCAGCGAATCCGGATGATGATAAAAAGCGCCGGAGCGTAGCTGATGTAGGCTGTTCGTAGCGACCCAGTTCCCCTGTTGATCGGTGTAAAACATATCTCCCTCTAAGTTAGCTCCAAGGCCCGAGGGGGATCGCATTCCCGCACACATGGGTTTCAATTCTCCATCAGGAGTTAGCACCATACCCCAACCACGCCAGAGCCCTTGAGTGACATTAAGTTTTGAGTTCGTGATCGCCAGACTTTTCTGCTCGTTCTTCAGCCCCAAACCTAGATTCAACGTCATCCACAAGTTTCCGGTGCGATCCACCTTGGGGCCAAATGCATACTCGTGATAGTTACCCGTAACACCCCACCCGCTCGCGAAGGTTTGATATTCATCGCAAATGTTATCGCGATCATGATCGATCAGTCGCGTCATCTCGGTTCGTTGCATGGTGAGTAACGATCCCTGGTGAAGTAATAGTCCCAGCGGTTCGTGTAGCCCAGAAGCGAAACGATGATAAGTAACCTTTGAAGGTGGATCATCGTAGACATTGGATAAGATCCAAACTTCCCCCTTGCGTATCGCCACTGCCAAACGAGAG
Source organism: Pirellulaceae bacterium (assembly GCA_031412775.1). Classification (GTDB taxonomy): domain Bacteria; phylum Planctomycetota; class Planctomycetia; order Pirellulales; family Pirellulaceae; genus JAIYDQ01. The sequence goes on from JANODQ010000788.1 coordinate 3,219, forward strand.
TCGTCGATCGCAGCTAATCCGCTCGCTTCCAAGGCTAATGAATCGGGAGCCGGCTTCCAGTTCTTAGCACGCGAATCGCTCGCCTGCGAGGATGCTATCGTAACGATGCGATAATACTCAGATTCTTGAGGCTTGGCGGGCTCTGCCCAGGCACAAGGACTCGCACAGCAAAGTATGGCGGCAATTAGTGTCACTACCAAATTAAAAAGCGGGAAAACGTTCATAAGGCCGAGACCGCGTATCCCGAGGCTATCAGGAATTCTTTTTAAAGCTAACCAAATCAAATTCAACTCTTTCAATTTTACCATTGATAAACTACCCCGATCCCATCGACTCGATCATCCAGTGCGACCATCCAATAGGTTGCTGTTTGTTGTTGAACAAACCGGCTGTCAACGCCATCGGCAACTCGTAGGTTAAGCCTTGAGCGAGTGCTAATCGTCAATGTTTCGTCTTCGATAGCATCATCAGCTATGACCAACCAAAGTTTCTCCTGCTCGTTCAAATCACCATCTCCCAAAGTCAGAATCTTGAGATGGCGTTTCAGTCCACTATCGTCGTGAGCTTGAATACGATCCTCGATTAGGAATCTTCCAATCGAGTAGCGAAAGACAGGCGATCCTTCTTCGCCAACTCGATAGCCCAAGAACTTCTTCTGTAGTTTGTTCTTGAGTTGCTTCTCTGAAGCGATATCCACCAATCGGAATTTCCCATCCTGATCGAACAAAGCAAAACTTGCTTGTGGTAACGTGATTCGACTGGTACCTAAAGGCGTTGCGGAAGGTGCAAATCGATCGAACCATGTACCTTGTGCATTAAGGAAACGACCTTTCCAGATTTCCGCTAAACGCAGTCGCTTTGTATCAAACGCAAAATGGATTTGTTGTGGTAGCCCAACAACAATCGCGTGTGTGCCTGCCGATCGCGAATCCATGAAAGTGCGAAGCAGAATCGGTCTATCGGTCGGGATGAGTTCAAACGACTGCAAGCTGCTCTGTTCCAACTTCAAAGGAAGCGGTTGATCTTTTGCATTGAGGTAAGCCCAAAGCGATTCAATTTGACGAGTTGCGTCACCATCCAAGATTTGTGGAACGGCACTCTTTCCATCAGGAAAAAATGTCGGCATCCGTGTGTTCTTCTTTAGGCCTGCGGGGTTGCGCAGGAACGCTTCAAACCATTCCCGATGAATGCGTGTATCGACGTCAGCCAAGTCGATTCCAATCGTTCCCGGAAGCGATTCGCCTCGGAATGCATGGCACTGAACACACCCCGAATCGAAGAGATCGCGACCCGCAGTCAGGATGGCTTGGGACGCTTGATTGTTCGATTTTACTTCCGATGAAGTCATGCTTTCCATGCGATCGGCACTCACGAAGGCAGTTGCGAGCGCCTTGGAATGGTCGGCATAGATTGGCATTCGCGCAAGAAAATGAGGTCGCACTTCTCCCTTACCTTCAACAACTTTTTGAATCCAATCTCGGGTTAGCTTTCTGCCTACGTGGTCCAGCGGAGGAGGCAGTCGCCCTTCATCACCGATGTCCACATGTTGAACATTTTCGAAATAGGCCCACTGGTCGGGCCCCACGCCGCCTTGACCATCTCGTTCATGACATGCGAAGCAATTCAACTGCAGCATTGTCAGCGTCACTTGATCCGATGCGGTCTTCTTCTGATCGGACGTGGGTTGCTTGCGTTTGAGACTCTCGATCGCTTTCGTGATATCAGCGACTTGCTCGCTACTCAATCCGAATCGAGGAGTGCTTACCGAGGAATCGTTCAAGCATCCATTACTTTTCGACGAGGGTGTTAGCTCCTTCATCGCTTTAGACATCTTTGGCTTGATGCCCGCCATTGGATGACAATTTGCACATGAGAGTTGTTCAAAGTACTGCTTCCCTGCGTCGATCAGGGATTTGTCAACAGAAGTGTTTTCAACGGATGTATTTACTGATGATTTTTCTTCGTGGTTGTTTGGCTTTGAATGAGTTGCACTTGCAAACAAGTATGCAGCGATATCTGCCGCTTCGTGGGGTTGTAGCTTTAAGCTTGGCATTCGCCCGGCAGGCCTAATCACATGGGGAGCGATCAAAAACATGGATAACGATCGTAAGTAATATTTGTCGGAAATACTGCTCATCGGAACCGGTTTAACTTTTTTGGGTGCAGCCAATCCCATCTCTTCTAGTTCGTCGATTTCAAGACCGAGTGCCGCGATCTTTCGTTCGAGATCCGATTCGGTCTTTTTTGCCGGTTGAAATGCTTCATCGATTGCATGGCAAGCAACGCAACCGACTTGGTGATACATAGATCGCCCTCGCTCCACTTGCCCTTTCAACCAGAACTCGTGTGCGACAGGATTGGCACCCGTAGCAACAATCGGCGGTTCGGCTGCAGGATCCGTTGAAAGAAACGCGACGAGTGCACTGAGAGCCGCCTCGCGCTCGGATTCGGGTAGCTGATGCATCAGGTGCGGCATTGTACTGCCTGACTTGGATTGGCCCGGCGAGCTCAAGTAGCTTCGTATCCATTCGCGATGAAAGCGATTCCCGCTTCCTGTAACAACAGGGGCCCCTTTTGAAGGAAGACCTACGTCTATTGGATGGCACGCGGTGCAATTGAGCTCTGTAAGGAGCACTTGGCCAGCGAGTTCGTCCGGCTCATCTTTCGTCGCATAAAATCGTTCGTAGCTTGCGATGAAAGGGTGTTCAGCAAAGACTTGGCAGTCAAAAAACGAAAGCCCCAACACGAAGACGCTCGAACCAAGAATTGAAGTAATAAGGAATCGCATAGCGGAGATTATTATTGAAGCGGCTGATTTGCGTTTTTGAGAATAAAGTCAACGATCGGTTGCGAGTCTTCCAGTCCATGAGGATGATGACCGACGCCAGATTTGCGAATCAAGGTGATGTCGCCACCCAGCTCCTTGTACCTCGTTGCGACAATGCCTGTGTTTTCCTCCCATGGAACGACATCATCCGCGTCTCCAAAGACGTGCAAAAGTGGTACGAGATGGCTTGCCAGTGGGCTGAGGTTGTCGATTGGGTTTGCTTTGGAGGCAAGTGCGGACGATTCATCGCTAAAGTTCCAGAGCTTCAAAACAAGGGCCCAGTTCTTGGGATCGCCTTTCCCTTTGCCCTTACCGCCAGGCCAGCTTTTGAAATCGCATACGGCTGCATCGGCATAGATGCACGAAACCTTTTCCGGATTAGCAATTGCCCAGTTGTAGCAATACAAGCCGCCGCGGCTCAGTCCAACCAATGCGGGCTTCTTGTTGAGAGCATATCGACTTGTCATTTCGGAGTAGCATTGGTTCCATAAGTCGACAGCAGGCGGACACCCAAGCATGTCGTTTATCTTCATGTAGACAATATGAAAACCGTGGCCGAGCAGCGCGATGTCGGGAGCTGGCTTATGCCCAAAGAACTCGCCATGCCAGACCCATGGTCGGCCCGGTGCAGCCTGTGCTGGCGCGATAATGGTGACTAGCTTTCCAGCGATCTTCAGTTCATGTTTGTCATAGCCGTTCCATTGACCAGTTTTGTTAGGAAGGGCATTTGGCTTCGGCGGATTTGCATCCTGTTTTGCAAGTTCTCGAATTTGCACGTCAAGCTCGTCTGCTTTCTTGTTCGCTTCCTCTAATGGCAATCCGCTTGCGACTCCCGGCCGCTTGTGACCAACATGGGCCAACCAAGCTGGTCGCAATATTGATTGTTTCTTGCGAACAAGGTCCAAGATCTCGCGACCATGAGGATGCTGTGGAATTCCATCTTGATCAAGCGATAATCCCCATGCATTTAGAATAGTGGTTGCGATAAGCAAATGACCTTGCGGAGTTGGATGAATGCCGTCTTTTGAATAAGTAAACGAAGCGTCAGCTTTACGTTGATCATTAAGTGCATTTTTCATCGGGCCGTGAAGATCAATCACCTCCCAACCTTCCTTGGATTGCATATCGATCAACCAATTCGAGTACTCTTCAAGAACCTCGTCGTATCCACCATACGGCCTTTCATAAGTCGCTAATCCAGCCGGTAGTACTTTACTTTTGATCGGAAGCGAGTCGAAAACAGGCGGCGTGACATGAATGATTCGAGCACCCTTTGCAATCACTTTATCATGAAGCCGTTTCATTCCGGATTGAAAGTCCTGCTTACGCTGCTCATCGCTAGGATGATAGATGCCGTCGTTCATTCCGTAACATGCGATGACAAGATCGGGATTGCTTTTTTCAAGAACTCTATCGAGTCGCTCATGCAAATCAGGTCGAAGAAACTTTCCACCCGCGTGACCTGGCTCGCTTAATCCGCTTACCGTTTCACTGCCTAGCCCCAGCGGTATGATCGTTTGCTGCAAATCAGGATTGGCAACTATGAGGGCGGTTTCAATATGCTCGATGTAGCGGCCCGCTTGCGTGATGCTATCGCCCAAGAAAACGATCCGTTGCTCTGTAGGTTGTTTGTGCGGTTGCTTTAGCGATTGCGTTCGCTTCTGAGGCGGATCGGCGACTAAGGGCGAGACTGTTGTCGTTGCTAAGAATAGCAAGAGGAGGGTGAAGGCATTTTTCATTTGCTGAAATCGTAAGAGAGAGGGAGAAACGAACGATTCTTACGTCCTCTATCATAACATCTCAGCATGACAAGCGGACAATCAACTGGCAAAACTCTGTGCGAACATCTCCGAGATTAAATCAATTTTCAATTACTATTTTTGCGGTGGTTGAAACGAAAGGCTCGCCCCTTTGCGTAACGTGGGCACGAGGCCCAGTTTTGCGTCACAGGTGAATCACATTGGGAAAGGAACAAAAGCAACATGTCGAAATATCATGTCAATAACGAACGTCTAGCAAACCCAGACTAATGACCACTAACTAGAGTTTAAACAGGTATTCTTATTTTGAGCAACGCCTTAGAAGGATTTTTACTCGATCCATTTTGGCACGTCGCAGTCTTGTATACTAGGGTCCGTTCCTAAGCGTCATATTGCCACCATTCGCTCCGCGAATGGTCTGCGCTATCGCGACTTTCGCGACTTTAGAAAAGAACCCCAGAGTCGCATATTGGTTTAACGCAAATTGAAGTTTTAAAACGTATCGAAGGTGGTGCGGTTATGGGATTTGCAAAATTAACTTCGTGGCCTTTATTTTTCGTACTTATTGGGTTTTCGCAACTTCTTTACGGTAGCAACGCGAGTAAACCCAATGTGTTGATCGTTTTGATTGACGATGCTGGCTACGGTGATTTTGGCTGTCATGGTCATCCTTTTTTGAAGACACCGAATATCGACAAGCTTTATGATGAAAGTGTTCGGTTGACCGACTTCCATGTTGCTCCGATGTGTACTCCGACTCGTGGACAACTGCTTACTGGACAAGACGCGCTTCGTAATGCAGCCGCGTCGGTGACAGCTGGCCGAGCATTCCTGAGGCCTGGTATTCCTACTTTACCTGAACTGTTGGCCAAAGAAGGTTGGGCAACTGGCATCTTTGGAAAATGGCATTTAGGGGATAGCTTTCCGCACCGACCGATGGACAAAGGATTTGAGACCTCTGTTTGGATGAAGGGGTGGGGTTTTACAAGTGCCCCCGAGTTCAGCAATACACTGTTCGATGGACGATGTGTAAGAGGAAGCCAGCAGACTCGATTCCCCGGTTATGTCACCGACTTTTGCTTTGATGAAGCGATGAAATGGATGGGTGAACAGTCCCGAAATGAAGCACCTTTTTTCTGCTACTTGCCATTGCACGCCGCGCACGCACCGCACGTTGTCCCGGACAAGTTTATCGCACCCTTCGCGGGGGAAAAAGCACCGAAGTTTTTTGGGATGCTAAGCAACATTGACGAGAATATGGGACGCCTAAATGATTTCTTGGTAACGAGTAATTTGCGTGAAAATACGATCATTATCTTCA
>JANODQ010000789.1:0-10691 GCA_031412775.1 Pirellulaceae bacterium
CCCAAAGAAGCCTTCAAAGAAGCCTTCAAAGAAGTCGGCTCAGGAAGCATCAACATGGCGAAAGTAATCGAAGCAGCCCAATCGATCGGTGTCGGCAACCGGTGTCGGAAACTGCCACGTAGAGCAAGATCAACCACCGTCTCCACTCGACACCATCGCGAAAAGTATGACCAATCTTAAAGTCTGGTTCGGACGGTTTAGTTAGGATGGATTCTTGGGTAGGCTGAAGCTTGCCGCTTGTCTTACTTCCAAATATCGCGGTCGAGAATTCGATAGTTGATCGCTTCATGGATGTGTTCGGCTTTAATGTTAGCCGCATCATCTAAATCGGCGATTGTTCTGGCGAGCCTAAGAATCTTGTCATGCGCGCGGGCGGAAAGTCCATTATCATTGACTGCGTCGCGAAGCATATTTCGCTCAGTGGTTCCGAGCACACAGACCTCACGTAATTGGCGAGTATTAAGTTGCGAGTTGACGCGTGTGGATTTGCCTTCAAAGCGTTTCGCTTGAATCAATCGTGCTCGCAAGACTTGTTCGCGCATCTCGCTACTGCTGGTTCCTGGTGCGCCCGACTGAAGCTCACTAAAGGCAACCGCTGGGACTTCGATATGAATATCGATTCGATCCAAAAGAGGACCGCTGATCTTCCCCATATACTTCTCGATCACCGGTGGCGTGCAATGACAATTGCGACGTGGATCGGTTCGATACCCACACGGGCAAGGATTCAAAGCCGCGACGAGCATAAAATCTGCGGGAAAAGTAGTGCTTCTCAGCGCTCGCGAAATCGTCACGACACGATCTTCGAGTGGTTGACGCATGACTTCGAGCGTTCTGCGATTAAATTCCGGGAGTTCGTCTAAGAACAAAACCCCGTGATGCGAAAGGCTGATTTCGCCGGGCGACGGCGGATTTCCACCCCCCACTAGACCAGCATCGCTGATCGTGTGATGGGGAGAGCGAAAAGGTCGCTGAGCCATGAGCGGTTGTCCCGGCTGTAATCGACCAAGGGCACTATAAATCCGAGTCGTTTCGATCGACTCCGACGCAGTCAACTGCGGCAGAATGGTTGGCAGTCGCTTGGCGAGCATCGTCTTTCCCGAGCCCGGGGGACCGACCATCGAGATGTTGTGCTGTGCGGCAGCGGCGATCGTGAGTGCTCGTTTTGCCATGTCTTGGCCGCGTACATCCGCAAAATCAACTTCGTAGCTGGAGTAGGTTTCAAACAATTCAGTAAGCCTGGACGGCACAGGATCGACGTTCAGTTGCCCACTGAAGAAGCCCACCGCTTCCGAGAGCGTGGCAACCGGAATCACGTCCAGTCCTTCTACCACGGCGGCTTCTTGTGCATTTTCAACTGGAACAACGATACCCCGGATTCCAGGATCTTTGGCAGCAGCTATCGCCATCGAGAGAGCTCCTTTGACGCTTCGCATTTGCCCTTCCAGCGATAATTCGCCAACTAACGCATACGTCTTCAAAAGGTCCGACGAAAACTGTCCACTTCCAATCAGAATCCCGATCGCAATCGGGAGATCAAACGACGCAGCTTGCTTGGGCAATTCAGCCGGTGCCAAATTGATCACGGTTCTATCGTGCGGCCGGGAGAAACCACTATTCACAAGAGCTCGTTCGACCCGATGGGTGCTTTCGCGCACCGCTTGTTCCGGCAAACCCACCAGAACCGTCTTGGGAAGGGGTGCCGCCGACAAATCGACCTCGACATCGACCGGAATGGCTTCGATTCCCAACAGCGAGTACGTTTTCAGTTTCGCGAACATCGTAAGCCCCTCTCAAGTATGTATACAAAAAGACACATCAGCTTCGTAAAAAAATACCATATATGTGTACGCAAGTAAACATTGTTGGCGCTATTTTTAGTGTAAAGGTACTGCCTTTGCATGAATTGGACTGTGTTTCGTCTCCTTTTCTTTTTCCCTCTTGTGGTGGTCTCGCATTAAAAACTTAGATAGACAAGCGGATCAAGCTAGCCACTGGTCGACTAACGCATGCAGGAAATCGATCTGGCTATGGCTCAAGGAAGATCCTAATCTTTGGTGACTATGGTCGATTTTCCATTTGGGCGCTGTTCAAAACGTTGTCAAATTCAGAATCGGCCCCTTTTGCCCGGTGAACGCTACTACTCCGTGGCCATACCAAGCGAAAATCACGACAAGGACGAAGAGCAAGAAGAAGGGGTCTATCGATACGATGTCTCTGCTTCGGCTTGGACCGGTCCTCCTGCAAAAGCGATCGGATGGTGGGCCAATGAAATGCCTCGTGCCGAGCGTTCTCGGGTCCGACCCGCCAAACCTATCGAGTTGCTCGATCGACTATCCGCTCTCTGCGACGACCCCAACGAGTCTGCGCTGGCATCGCTTTTCGCTACTCTTCTGGTGCGACGCCGCATCCTCGTTCCAAATCCAAATCAAGAGTCGGAGACAGCCGGAACCCAATTTGACACCGCCTCTGACACATGCCCTGGCGGCTTTACTGAGTATCTTCATCGCGGAACGAACTCTCAATTTCGCGTTCCCTCCATCGAACCCGTCGAACAAGCATCTGTTCAAGACGATAAATCTCTCCATCTTCGGCTTCAACAATTACTGGTTGTCGAAGTAGACGACTCTTCGATAGAACCGGCCATCCTCACTGAGCCGATGGCGCTAGCCACGGGTATCGACTCACCTACAGATCGCAATCTTGCACACGAAGCTATCGCCTACGGCGCAAGTGAATTGGAAGCGGGCTCATGATTCCAATTCGATATCAAAATCAATTTGCCTATTGTACTTGGTTGTTGCTGGGATTGTGGATGACTGCGGGAGCGACTTGCCATCAGAAGCGAGCCCTTACCGAGTTCCAGCCACCCGAGGTCTTTCGCGCGCCGCCCGACATTCAGCAACTTGCAGAAGTCATCAATCGAAATCGAAATATTCAGCAGCTTGAATCGAATGCTGTTACGGTTCGCACCCCTGGCATCCCTACACTCTCTGCACGAATCCTTTGGGAACGACCCAGACGCTTTCGAATGACGGGCGGACTTTCACGTTTGACGGGAACTGATTTTGATTTGGGAAGCAATGACGATTTGTTCTGGATGGCGACTCGGCACGGCCCTTCTCCAACGCTCTACTTCGCCCGGCACGATCAATTCGAATCGCAAATGAACCGCCAAGTCCTTCCTGTTTCACCAGACTGGCTTGTGGAAGCGATGGGGATCGTTGAACTCGATCCTGCAACGGTAACGCAGACTCCCAATATGAGAGCCGATGGTATGTTAGAAGTAGAATCGCTTATCAACTCGCAGATAGGATCTTATCGCCGAACGCTAGTCGTCGATCCGAAGTATGCGACTGTTCGACAAGTACTTCTTCGAGATCCCAGCGGACGGATGCTGGCGACTTCGACCCTCTCAAATCATCAGCACTACCCAGCCCTTCAAGTATCGCTTCCTCATCACATACAAGTCCAATTGATGCCCGTGGGTGCGGCACCGTTGGACTTAGATGTGGCTGTCAGCTTCTACTCGTTAAACGATAATCAAGGGACTGATCCTCAAAGATGGACGATTCCCGACACGGCTGGATACACGGTTGTTGATCTCATCCAGATGAACGCAAGTCAATCCAATCAGCTACCACCGTCGGCGATTCAATTCCCTCAATACCAGCAAGCTCAACCGCCAGCTCCTCGAACGTCGTTTCGAGGCGTTGGCGATATTCGATAGTCCAAGGCTCACCCTTGCTCGGTGGATTCGGTGCATGGATTTAACTCTTATGCAAAGCACAGTCCAAAAGAGCTTTAGCTCCTGGTTCCAGGCTCCGCCTGGAATCTGCACCTCCGGAGGCTTTGCCTCCTCGGGCATCACCATCCCGACAAGCGACGAACACTCGATCCATATACGTCGATACTCGTAAATTTGATTGTTTTGTACAGGTTCCAGCCGACAAGGCGAGAGCCTCTGGTACAGAGCATTCCAGGCGGAACCTGGAACGAGGGAACTGGAACGGGGCTTTAAGCAGTTAATGACCCACACGAATCGTACTCAATCTTTATCATCAGGGCTCGGCTGTTTTTCGTCATCCAACTTACGGAACGTTCGGCCGCCTTTTAATTCGCGATTCATTTCAATCCCAGCTAATCGAACAATCAAATAGAACCCAACACATCCAATCAACGAACCAACAGCAAAGCCTATCCAGATGAGAAAGCCTGTTCGGAAATGCTTGTCCAGATACCAACAACTAACCACAGGCAAAGCCATGAGAGTCATCGTGCCGAGAACTCGGGATAGGATGTTCATCCCTTGATCGGCTGAAACGCTCTTATGATCCGATCTCGCTGACTTGGCTGAAAATGATTTTTGAGTCATTATTTAAGGCCTTTCAATAAAAGGAAGTACATCGAATGCCGCGTATTTATTAGTAGATGGTTCTTGCGGCTGGCTTTCTAGGAGCATGCCTAAAGTTTTGCATTAGCGTTTAATTTTGGGTCGTCGTTTTATTTCGCATGGATGAACGCGTAATTTGCTATCACATGCTTCTTGCTCCAGAATCATCTCAGACAACAAACGACTCATTCAACGTTGCGTCCATGGTTTCGAGTTGGACATTGACGGGTTTCAGGTTACCGGCAAAAGTTTTCAACGCTTGAACCGTGATCTTACGGGGCAGATGACTCGGTGATGTTTTATAGAGGATGGATATCCGCACGATCAAATCGCGAATCAAATTGTATGCGAATATGTGTGCATAGACTTTCTTGCGCACGATTGCCGGGCATTGGCAACGTGATCAGTTACCACATCTCTACACCAGCCGCACACGACAGCGAACCGATAAATAGATTCCCGGTGGTTTATTGCAATAGATAACTCAGCAAGTCAGCCATGGCTTGAGGGTCCATCTCATTTTCGAAACCTTCTGGCATTATCGATAAACCTGTATTTTTGATTTCATCTATGTCGACTCGCAGTACTGTTTCTATGGCGTTCTTGGAATTGCGAAGCGTCAGACTCGTCGAGCCTTCGTCGACAATCATCCCTGATAGCACACGATCATCAGTCGTCGCGACGATGTAGTTGAGATATTGCGGATTGACCTCGCGACTTGGATCGAGGACAGCTGTGAGAACCGTTTCTGCACCTCGCGACTTGATGGCTGCTAGGTTAGGTCCGATTTCATTACCGATGTCTTCCACTCGATGGCAACTGCTACATTGTTTTCGAAAGTGCTCGCGACCGTGCTCGACGTTTCCGACCAAATTCAGAGCATTGTGATAGTTCATAATCACACGTTGTCGCTTCTCTAATTGGTCTGGGGAGCGAATGGTCGAAGTCCACGCAAGCTCGACTCTCGCAACTAAATCCTTTCCAGATTCTCGAATGCGTTTTCGAGTCGTTGCTTGGTCGGCGAGCTGCTTGAGAAGCGTGACAGAGGAATCGCCTTTTAACACAGAATCTTGATTGACTGCCTCAGCAAATTCCGCAGCTTCGTCACCAACCGAACAAAGTACTGCAGCTTGCATCCAACGATCCTTGGGATTCTGACGAAGCAGACGAAGCAAACGATTTACTCGGCTATCAACCTTAAGCGTTCCCAAGGCATAGGCAAGTTGATAGCGAACTTCCAGCGAAGGATCCTGAAGTAGTTCGTCAATCTTTTGAAGCAACATTGGTGTCAACTCGACTCGATCGACCAGTCGAACTGCATGCCTACGGACCTGCTCATGCGAGTCGCTTAACCCGGCAACCAATATTGAATGCGTAAGCCCTCGCAGTCCGTCAAGCGAATACAACGCGTGCATCCGCCCGAGCGGCAACGGGCTTTCAATGACCAGCTTTCGAAGCGATTCAATTGCCGATTCGTCCTGCCGTTCATACAACAATCGAGCAGCCGTTTCGCGATGCCAAGCATTCGGATGGGCAAGTAATTGCACTAGCGCTTGAGTGCTTTGCAGGCGGAGTGATTCAGGTGCTTTTCGATTGAATCCTATCGGGACGATCTGGTAGATGCGTCCTCGATCTCGCCCAGAGGTGAGGTCGAGATGCTTTTTGATTTCAATCGGTAGCGATAAAGGATGCTCGATGACTTCGCGATAAACGTCGATCACATGCAGCGAACCATTCGGCGCATTTGCGAACTGAGCGGGACGAAACCAATTATCGGATGAGGTAACAAATTCACTTTGTTGGTCGATTCGTCTTGCAATGAATTCCAAACCGTTTGCATCGAGACTTTTACGATGAATCAAGTTGCTTCCAACATCGCCAACGATTGCAAGACCCTTCCAGTCAGCAGGCCAAGCATCACCTCGATAAATCGTTACTCCAGTTGCACCCGTGAAATATCCAGCCGATCGACCACCACCTTCAATTGGTCCCTTCGCCTTGCCAGAGACTCGCAAACGCGTGCGCACAATTCTCCAAGGTTCCACTGGGCTAGTGCGAAAGACCTCCGATTGAGGCCCATCAGCGGCAATCGAAATCCTTGACGGTGGCGGCTTGACGTATGGATTCCGAGCCACGTAGTGGTCTTCGTACATTACTTGTTGGATATGGTCGCTGTTAGAGGAAACAAACTTACGTCCCCAATCATCAAAGCACATTCCGTGCTGTGCCGCGCCACTAGTAGGTTCAAACTCAAAGTTCCTTGGATTCAATGCAAGATCACGCCCGCCAATACTGACTCCAACAGTATTCGACGGAGCATGAGCACTAAGTATTTCGCCACCCACACTGCTGCACGCGATGTGGATGCGGTTGTCCAAACCCCAACGAAATGAATTCATCAGCCCCTGAACATTCGATGTTCCAAATCCTGTAATCACACGTTGCCGCAAGTCCGATTTTCCATCACCATCGGTGTCTTTCAGGTATAACAAGTCCGGCGCATCACCAACGAACAATCCTCCGTCATACGGAAACAAACCAGTAGGCCAAAAAAGTCCGTCCGCAAACTCCTTGCGAGTATCGTAGACTCCGTCGTGATCGGCATCGATCAGCTTTGCGATTCGCGAAATCCCATCGTCACGGTTCTCACTGTATCCTCGCATCTCACAAACATACATCGCCCCATCAGTATCCCATTCGATAGCGACTGGACTACCAATAAGCGGCTCTGCTGCAACAAGCTGCATCACGAATCCATCAGCAACCTTGAATGTAGAAAGTGCTAAATCCGGTTCAGTTGGTTCGATCCTCGGCAACTCGTTAGCGTAATCAGGCTCTTGCGCCCCCACCGAGATCGAGAACGAGATCGAAAGGGAGACCGAGAGCAGAGTCGCTACGCACGAATCATATAGCACTCGAACATACACAGTTCGAACATTCATCATTTAGTCGCCTCATTGATTTGAAGCAATGTTTTTATCCCGTTCATAAGTATCGCTTCTGTTTCAGGTGCAACGTTCGATGCTAGCTCGCTTGTTTCGTAGCCACCCTGTCCATACGACTCGGCCGTACCGATGTACCCAGGACCGTAGTCGCCGTAGGCAGCCATCGCGACGTGCAATCCAGGAGCCAGCGCTTTGGCGGCGAGCTGGTACTCGACAAACAGTTCGCCGGGCATATGTAAGACTCGCACATCACCGATCGACAAACAACCCAAATCGATCTTAGCTCCACTTTCACAGCGTAAGACCCAGGCCAGCTTGTCAGGAGTTCCCCAGTACTTGATTCCATCCCAATTGCGAAGTTCTTTCGTGAGAGCTTTTCGATTCAAATGCTTGGCCAGTGGCAGTGCGACAGGCGTCGTTGCCCACGACACTTGCGCAGGCGAGACTTCAAATTTCTTTGTTTTCTCAAGTGACTCACGCATTGCGTCGGCGACTCGTCTCCCTAACAACAATCGATTTTCTTTAGAACCATCGTTGTACTTACCCGCACCAATATTCCCGCCTGCACCGTTAAAGTGTACATACAAAGGACCTGGGGCATCTTGGCTTCGCATGAATCTTGCGATTCCAGGAAAGTCGGGACTCGGAATGCCTGTGCGATAATAACTTTGGGGATGGCAAGCGTAATAACTAAGCACGGCTACCGGCTTTTCGCCATTCCAAAAAGAAAGCGAACTGAGTTCAGGATCAATGACGCCGTCTGGTAACGCACGCATTTTTTCGTCACGAGTCGCTGTATAACGCGTCGCAATTACCTTACCGGTTTCGTCTTGGATTCGACGATTCGACGCAACGTTCTTTACTTGTGCCGAACCAAACCCAACATGCGTGATTGGAGTCGCATTTGCGATCGATGTTTCAATTTCTCGAGTGAGACGATTTAATACTTCGCGAGCAAATGAACCGTTATGCGCACCAAGTTCCGAGGCGCCGATTTGGTGCAGCAATTCTTCGGCACTAAAGTCACTGCGAGGGGCATCATGTTGATGTAGAGTATGCACGGCAACTCGCGATGACGACGTTCTAGCAGCTTTCCCAATCCGCTCGCGAAAAATGTCTTGGCTTTCATTCGCAATACCAATCCAATCGACCGCGCACAATACGATCGGTTCACCGGCTCCTAAAATCACAATACCTCGGCACCGCAAACCGAGTTCATCGACCCGCTTCACCCGGTCATATGCCATCATAAACCCAACCGGCGGCGTCGCGTCTACGTCAAAAGTCGCTACTGATAAACCGTTGGGCGATTTCTCGGTAGCACATACCGAGTGACTGTTGCTTGCGAGAACGAAACAAAAAACAATAATCAATATGCGACCGAATAAGATACTAAAGATGCGTTGATCCCGGAGCCCCAAGGCAACCCACAAGAGCACGCCCATAACGATGGGAATGAAAAATGGTTCATTGATTCGCACATGAGCGGCCGTGGCGCCGCCAAGATATGCAGTTATTAAAATGGCAGCGACGAACGCTGTTCTCGGAATTAAAAACAGGATCGCGATGGCCACTTCGACGATCCCGACGTAAAACATCAACTCGGTCGCCCACCCCAATTTCGCAAACATCTCTGCCTTATTGGGAAAATCGAAGAACTTACCATAAGCACTAGCTAGCCCTAAGAAAGCAGCGAACAACCCGCTCAATACCCAGCCTGCAATTTTTAGTTTCGATTGTGCCATGAAGACTGTCCTGTTTTGATAATCAAGTTGATTGGGGCAATGGGAATAGCGGCCGGATCTCTCTTGTACCCCTTAGCGTAGCAGGAATGGTTGCTGAAATCGCAATAGCATCATCCAGATCACAAGCCTCGACCAGAAAGTATCCTCCAAGTTGATGTGCGTTTGCTGCAAAAATGCCCTTATCTAGGCAAAGTGCAGCAAAGCGAGCAAAATCGGTATTGAGGCAATAAACGCCAACTCACCACTCCTTGGAAAACCGATGCAAGAATCTATAAGCACCCACACCTTGCATGAGACTACCAGAGGACACTAAAGGGGACAACTGATCCATACTCGTTCGATCTCATTAGCGACTGGCTATATGCGTTGCAGTCGAAGATTGCTTAGGTGTACTCGTTGAAACGCAGGATACACGGTCGTTCCATTTGAGTTCAATCTAAAATCTCGGCGGAATTTTGATCGCTGGATAGAGGGCTTCTACTGCACAGCCTGCTGGTGGGCTAATGCCAAGCAACTTCGATAACGTTGGGGCTATCTGGGCTGGGCTAACTCTTTCGTCATATCGTCCAGCGATAACACCGTTGCCTAGAATGAGAAGCGGCACGTTGGTGTCGTATTGCCAAGGGCTACCATGGGTTGTACCACGCGGTTTTGCGTTGGGAGTACTGCTTCCTGGGATCGAATAGGGTGTGTAGACAAATAGAACATCACCACTTCGGCTGGGATGAAAGCTTAAGCGTAGCTGTTCAAACAAAGCATCACCGCTTGCACTTTGCAAGTCGTCTCGTGTGGCTGCGGCCGCGATATAGCGTTGTGAAAGGAGCCAATCTCTGGCGATCCTTTGAGCTTGAAGAACCTTAGCGCCTCCAAGTCGAGTATGTGCATGATTTAAATGAACTTGATTCGGCTCCACTTTCAGGACAATTCGCTCGGCATCTTCCTCGGCGCTTCCAACGGCAGCCAAATCCTTGCGAATGGCGGCTTCGATGAGATCTTGAACGTCGTTTAAATTGCCGATCGGATTTCTCTTTGGCGATGGAATTTCCGCTTTGGATTGCATGTGCTGCGCAATGATCTCGGGGATAGGAGCCACACCATGGTCCGCAGTAATTACAAGCGTCCAACGACCCGCTCCGACTGCTTCATCGAGATGACGCGCAAAATCCGCTAGTTGCCGGTCTGTTCTGTAGGTCATGTCTTCGACCTCATAGCTCATTGGTCCAAACGCATGCCCGATATAATCGTTGGACGAGAAGTTAATAGCCAAAAGATCGGGAACATTGTCAACACCGAGCTCTTCATTTCTGATAATCTCACGTGCTGCCAGCAACGTGTAATCATTGCCGAATGGTGAAAATAACACTTGCTCGCCGAATTCGTCTGGTGTTACTTCTCCAGCACTTGCTAATTGGTGTGGAAAGCTTGCAGTAAAACCTTTGGGTGGGTTTTCAAACTCATTATTGTCCTCGCCTTGATTGAAATACTTTTCTTTTGGCAGCAGGAGTTCCCACGATTATATCGGGCATGCGTTTGGACCAATGAGCTATGAGGTCGAAGACATGACCTACAGAACAGACCGGCAACTAGCGGATTTTGCGCGTCATCTCG
>JANODQ010000790.1:0-8023 GCA_031412775.1 Pirellulaceae bacterium
CCGTGAACCTCCCCAAGATTGGCGGGCAGCGGATCACCTTATGTCATGACAATCATGATAAAAGAATTGACCATACAAGAACGTCGAACATTTAATAATAAATGACTTGCCAAATAAACCAATGGAAAAATGATGAACACAACCATTAAGGTGCCTCAAACGAGTCCGATTTCATTACACTGATAAAAATAATCGACAACCAGTATCCAGTATGTAGCGGAGTTCGCCGACAGATTTTGGCTCAGGATAAACAACTTTTTAACGGAGTTTTATTTTATGCGTTTCACGGCAATTGATTTTGAAACCGCCTCTCATGAGCCTAACAGTGCTTGTCAACTCGGTGTGGTTGTGGTTGAGGATGGCCAGATCGCATTCGAAAAATCTTGGCTTATTCGGCCCAGTCAAATGTATTTCTCCGAACGTTGCATCGCAGTTCATGGAATTCGCCCCCGGGACGTTATGGACGCCCCAACGTGGTCATCGGTTTGGAAGGAGTTGCGACCGATATTAGAAACCAGGATTGCAATAGCTCATAACGCACCCTTTGATATGAACGTCTTACTTCACTCGATCCTTGGTTGCAATGAGATTGCGCCAAGGTTGGAATTTCAATGTACGCGACTCATTGCACGCCGAACGTGGCCTGGTCGAAGCGGATACGGATTACACCCTACAGCTTCATCACTTGGTATCCAATTCCAACATCATGATGCACTGGAAGACGCACGAGCGTGCGCTCAAATCGCAATCGCTTCCTGCAAACACGTGGAAGCGGATTCAATAGAAAGTTTAGAACATATTCTCTCCATCGGGAGAGGGTTCATTGAATACGATGCGAAGGTTTCGCCCAAAAGCATCAATCGAAAAAAACGCGACCAACGAAGCTCCCTAGCAGCCGTCAACGCGGAACTGCAAGCCGAAGGAAACCGATAACGGTCACAACCAACCGTCTGCTTTTACAATGGGCCGTAGATTGGCTTGTGCTTGGTATATCCACCATCGATCGTTAATACCTCGCCCGTGCACCAACATTCATTGGACCAAAAGAACAGGGTTGCCGCTGCAATATGCTTAGGCTGTGTCAGGCCTCCCATCGGCATGGCGTCTTCAACGGCTTTCAATCTTCTTGCGCTGATCGGATTCTGAGCAGCCATCGCACCTCGCAAGGGCGAAGGAGCAAGTCCATTCAAAATCAATCCATACTTCTCGACAAAGTGTCGCGATTGAAGACGAAGAAAATTCAGCAGCCCACCTTTGGATTCCTCATATGCTGAACTTGCACGACCCTCGGCCCCAACCGTAGCGGAAGTCGACAACACAAGCACTCCACGCGAACCGCGCCCCAAAGCACCCGAGTTCACGCCGTGCTTGATGACATTATGAGTTCCCCACAGATTGACTTCACAAGCCCCCATTACGTCTTGCTTGGTTAATTCCTCAGGCGGAGTCAATGGTTTCGGCGATATACCAGCCGTATGCATTAGGTAATGCACCTGATTGTGTCTCGCGAAAAAGTCGGCCACCGCTTGTTCGTCAGTAATGTTGATAGACTCGGCAATCACCTCGATCGTTTCGTCTGAAGCTTTGCTAATAGTTTTCGCAAAGTCGCTCAACGGAACCTTTTCGGTTCCCACCGAGATCAACGGCGAGTGATCCACAAGCAAGATTTTCTTCGGCTTCAAGATCCCACCTACAACAGCCGCCATGTGCTGGCCCATCAACCCGACCCCAACAATCAAAACAGTTGCATTCGGTTCAAAGCTAAACGACAAAATAGTGCTCCACACAATAAATGATTTAAGACATAAGATCAAATCTACGACAGTATCGGTCGTAGCGAACCGAAAATTCCAAGAGCTGGTTACACTCGCAAAAATATCTTTTGCTTGTACAAGTACCAAAGCAAGCCCCACTGAGCAACAAGGACCCCCAACGCCAACAAGGGTGCTCCCCAAACGTCGATTCCGCCTGCGACACCGCCCAAGAAGTAAGTTGAAATCTTTCGGAAGTCGATGATGTTCTTCAACATATAAATAGTAATCGCATTTACCCCAATCACGACCCACACAAACGCCCAACTGCGATATTCACATACGTCAATCAAAATGTAGAACAACGCTAGCAGCAACGCGCTCCAGCCACCTGCAACCAACACAAAGGAGCTAGACCAAATGTTTTTGATAATCGGGAACCACATCGACCAAACCAGCCCAAGGCTTAACATTAAGACCCCCGCCACTACCAATCCCAAGGCTTTCGACCATCCGCCTCGTTCTGTGCGAAGCCACTCTCCCGCAAACACTCCCAACAACGCGGTGACCACGGCTGGAATCGTCGACAAAATCCCCTCGTTATCGCCGTATCCGTAGTAGCCTTCATATATTTTCCCAGGCAGCAACATCCGATCGATATATCCGGAAAGGTTCCCCTGCTTTGTAAACACGCCAAATGCTTCATCGGTCGGCACCAAGCCTATGACAGCCCAATACCCCAAAAGAATTACCACGCAAATCACCACCCGAGCAATCCAATTGGTGTGCAGGAAGATCAGTGCTGCGATGCAATAACAAATCGCGATGCGTTGCAACACTCCCGCGTAACGCATTGCCTCCCAATCAAATTTCAGAAGCCCTCCGTAAATCAGCCCGAGAAAAAACAGAAATGCAGTTCTTCGAAATATACGGACGTAAACCGCACTGGGCTGATCGCGATACTTCGCTAAAGAAAAAGGAAGAACGCACCCAACAAGAAATAAAAACAACGGGAAGATAAGATCGTAAAAACGAAATCCTTCCCACTCAGCATGCTCAAGTTGTTCTTTGAGCATCGGAGAGAAAGACCAAGCTCCTGCAACCAGGAGGGCCCTAAAAAATGCATCGCCACCGATGATCCAAAACATATCAAAGCCACGCAAGGCATCAATCGATAACAAACGCTCATTGCTCTTCATGGACTTACGGTCTCAACAAAATATCTAAGAGGGATTTTTCGCAAATAAAGCTTCCGAACGATAGTGTAGGTACAAGACGCAATTCGCACGATGCGGGGATCACTTCGCGTAAAACTTTTAAAATGAATTAAGAATGAATTGAACGAAAAAAGCCGTTGATAGTTTCAACGGCTCTCAGAACGAAGGCGACGTATACGCCTAAATCACATCACCAACAACTTGCTTACACCTCATAGGACATGCCTACTGTGCGCGAGTAGGGAGTCGGATGAGCTTCTCGTAACCGTCCGGATGAAGAGACTCCCCCGGCCAACAAGCGATCGATTCGGTCGTCCAAGTTCTGAGAACCTTCTATTGATCCGGTTCGATCCGTTATTGACGCTACAAATCGGGCTCCACAATGCCCACACGCGACTTCACGCCCCAAATGAGCAACTGGAATCTCGATGTATATACCACAAGTAGAACATGGCTTGGTAAATCTGATTGATGAGCCCATAGGTCAAAACTCCATTCGAGACAAGAAAATTTAGCGACTATCTTCCACTCGATAAAAAAAGGCTAGTTCCGTGCCGTACCGAGAAGGCTCCTATTGTGCGGGAAGTGAGCAGACTATGTCAAGCTTTAAAGGCAACTATTTACAATCTGTTCGACCTTAACGGAAACTTAATCATCCCTAAGAGAGTTTTTTCATAAAACCCCCTATGAGGCGGGTCACCCAAGCTTGATTCAATGAAAATGAAATCATTTATGAACCGAAGGTGCTAGCCTGGGCTGCTAACCGTTCGGTATTGACGAGACATTGCAACACGTTGCTTTTGTTCCTTTCCAAATGTGATTCATATGCTCTCGTGACGGGCGGCGCCACAATAATCGTTGCGTTCGCGCCTGTGAAGCGAAACTGGACCTAGTGCCCAAGTTTCGCAACAGGCTTGGTGTGTTAGAAACTTGTTGTGCTAGCAACATAGGGCATCCGTCCGCGCGAAAGCGGTCGATGACCTCGGGGGGGCCCGATGACCGCAATGGATTGGCAGGCTAAATCGCGGGTAATACGCCAAAGATATTGCGACGGACGGGACAAAGCCCGATCCGCCGCTTCCGCGCAGCGAAACTTGGACCTTTTGTTAGAATACAATATAGGGCGAATGAGACCCTTGTTAGGTACAAAACCAGCGCAACCAAATCCTCTGTCAACCCGAGTTTTTGAAAGCCCAGTGCTAGCCTCAAGGCTCAATACTTTGGGTTTTTCTAGCCGCGTCGTTGGACGTTGCAGCGCAAGCGGATGGTTAGTCGTTCGAACTCGGCTAGCCTCGGGTGCTCTCTGGCAAATTGTGGCAGAATCAAGACCCGTGGTACGCGTCATCGGCTCCGTTTTTTTCAAGCCGCTTTCCGTCGGAGCTTCTCCAACTCTGCGAAAGCCGATTGAATTACATCGATTTGTTCCAAGGGCCCCAAGGACTGATCGAGAATCAGTAATTGCTGCTTGCCCAGTCTGCACAAACCACTTGCTCCTGGAACTAACCACTCCCGACGGACATCGATTCCCATTTTCTGAATCGTGTGGATTGCAGCTTCCAGTCGGTCGATAACATCCAGCACGGGAATATTTGCTCTCTACTTGAGGGGACTCGGGTCTCAATCGGAAGATAGCAAGAACCGGATCGGCGATGCCAGGAAGACTTGAAAACTTTATGACAAATCCAGCTGTTTCTTCCGAGCAAGTGAGCCCGCCTAAATCGCTAGCAAAGCAATCGGTTCTTCGACATCGGGAAAAGGAGCTTGAATTGCAATTGGATGCAATGCAGATGCATCTGGCTCAAGCACAAAAGTTAGCGGCCATTGGGGAACTCACCAGCACCACAACGCACGAGTTCAACAATCTTTTGATGACCATCATGAATTATGCGAAGCTTGGGATACGTCACAAGGACGAACCTACTCGTGACAAAGCACTTGGGAAGATTCTGGACGCAGCGAATCGGGCTAGCAAAGTCACCAACACGATTCTCGGGATGGCCCGTAATCGCACCGGGAATCGCGAAGCAACGGATTTAGCGGCCGTCATTCGCGATACGCTCGTATTGCTTGAACGAGAATTACAACGCTACCGCATTCATCTAGAATTAGAGCTTGGAGAAGTACCGCCTGCGATCGCGGAAGCCAATCAGATCCAGCGAGTGCTGATCAATCTGTTGACAAATGCTCGTCAAGCAATCGGGGAAAACGGGACCATCAAAATTCGACTGACACACGATTTCGAAGGAAAGCAAATTGTGCTTATGGTCCGAGATACCGGGCCAGGGATTCCGGCTGACAAGTTGCCGAAGATATTCGAACCCTTCTACTCGACCAAAAAAGGGCCTGATGAAACAGGCAAAGGCGGAACCGGTCTCGGTCTTTCATCGTGTCGCGAAATTATCGAAGACCACCAAGGAAAGATTCGTGTAGAAAGCACCATCGGCAAAGGCACAGCGTTCTATATTCGCTTGCCCGCAGCTTAAATTGGCAAACGGTACGTTCCGCTTGCCGAGCGGAACCCGCATGCACCAGAGAGTTTTTCTTTGAGTTCGAGTCTATCGCTGGGATTCGCCCGGCAGGCGAACCCTACTGGTAAATGAAACAGCCCAGAGAATTCTCTGGGCTGTTGTCTCAATTAGTTTCAATCAACTTGCGTTAAATCTGGCGATTACGTCTTCGCTGTAGCCTTCTTTTGGTTGCGAGATCGGCGATACAAACCACCGCCGACAATCACAACTGTTAGCAGAGCCAACGTGCCTGGTTCAGGAACTGCGGTGACTAACGCAATCTGGTTTCCAAGGTAGCTATAACTGACTTCGTAGCTTGCTGGCAATCCAACGATACTAGTGAAGTTGGATCCCACGAGCGAACCATAAGTTGCAAACACATACGCTGGTTGCGTGAGCGGTGCTGGAACGCCGGCAAAATCCGAGAAGTTTAATGTAAGCGTAGAAACGTCCAAAGCTCCCGCGACATTCAGCAAGTCAATCGTTTGATTCGACGAATCATACTCGACAGCAAACGAGCCAGTTCCGCCAAGTGATCCGATGCCTAAAGTACCAATCGAAGATCCTGGAGCGATAGAACCGCCTGCGAGTGTTACTCCGCCAGAGAGAACTCCAAACGTTCCACCCAACGTTCCCCCGTTCACCGTGACACTGCTGGTTCCCAACGCTCCGGCACTATTGGCTAATAGAACACCGCCGTTGATCACCGTCGTACCCGAGAAGGTGTTCGGACCACTGATGGTCTGGGTTCCGGTTCCAGTCTTAACCAGCGACAACGCACCGCCGCCGGTTCCATTCTGAATCAAACCACTAAAGACAGTGCTGGTGTTATTACCACCAGTTGTAAGCGTCGCGGCAACCGCACTCGCGTTCTCAACAGTGCCCGTGCCAGCAAGCGATCCAAGGGCGTTGCTGTTACCAGCCAGAGCGAGTGTACCAAGAACCGTGGTAGCCGAGTTTACCCCGAATGCTTGAGCCGATCCCGCAACGAGCGAGCCGCCTGTACCAACGTTGGTTGTACCGGTGTAGATGTTCGTACCCGAGAGAGTCAACGCACCGCTGCCGGACTTTGCTAAACTTCCGCCGCCGCTAATCGTGCCGCTGTTCGTCTGATTAAAAGCCTGGGTATCGACTGTCAAAACGCCAGCGTTCAAGGCGTAGTTTCGAGTCGTATTAAAGTTAGCCGCAAGTTGCACCGAGCTGTTACCAGTCACCGTGAGGGCCCCAGAGGCGGCTCCCATCGACGCGGCGGTATTGACGACGATTGTCCCAGCGTTGAGCGTCGTGCCACCGGTGTAGGTGTTGGTGCCAGACAATGTCATGGCTCCAGTACCGGTTTTGGCAAGTGACAGTGCACCACCGCCAATACCATCCTGAATCAGGCCACTGAAGACAGTACTTGTATTGTTTCCGCCGGTGGTCAGTGTGGCTGGGCCAACATTCGCGTTTTCTACGATACCAGTGACAGCTCCCGCGAGTGACCCAACAGAATTGCCAAATCCGGCCAATCGAAGAGTCCCGTCCACGGTGGTAGCAGAACCAACCCCGAAAGCTTGAGTGGATCCGGCGATCAAAGTGTTTCCGACACCGGCAGTGGTCGCAAGCGTGTAGGTATTGAGACCGTTCAAGTTAGTGTTACCAGTGTTCAAGGAACTAACGCCGACCGTTCCCGCAGTGTTTGCATCATTGAAGTTCTGAATGATACCATTGAAGACAAAATTACCACCACCTGTAAGGTTTACAATTCGAGCTATATTGCCCGCGATTGCGCCAACATTTCCATTGAAGGTCAATGACGCTCCCGTATCAGCTCGATAGGTACTTGCCCCCCCGCCGCCAGTCATGTTGATCGATCCAGAGATGATGTTGGATCCACTCACACTGCGGATGATTCCATTAGTCACACCATCGGAGCCAGCCCCACTTGTGGTAAAGGAACTATTGCCAAGCGTGATACCGCCCGACAGTTGGATCTGCGAAGAAACTGCACCAGTATTAAAAGAAGCTGTGACGCTCCCAGTACCTAATGCATTGGTGGCCATGGCCGCAATCACTCCTTGGGAATTACCCGAGCCGGCAACGATCGAGGTTACGCCGGTGTAAGTGTTAGTGTTGGAAAGCGTAAGCGTTCCAGCCCCGGTCTTGGTGATACCGTTCGCGAATAACGCATTCCCATCGGCTATGGCACCCGAAATGGTCGTCGCCCCGGCTCCTGCAACCGTAAGATTTCGAGCCGCAGTATTCACTACAAGTGGCCCGACAAGGTTCACTCCACCGCTGACTGTCAGCGCCGCAGGTCCGGGGAGGCTATTGGTCAGAGTCTGGCCGGCGTCCAAACCAGTTCCGGTGAACGCACCACTCAATTGAACACTGTTGGTTCCCGACACGGTAAGTCCTGCGTTGAGCGTGGTTGGGTTAGCAACCGCATTCGCTCCCGACAGATCCACGGTCGCTTGAAGCGTGCTTGCAGCGGAAACAGTCAGACCGCCAGTACCTAGCGAATCCTTATTTCCAAGTTGCAAAGTACCACTTGCCAGATCTGTACCCC
>JANODQ010000791.1:0-5676 GCA_031412775.1 Pirellulaceae bacterium
TTTCGATAGGCTTGAAAACCAGACTCCCAACCATAAGCCTAAAAATCGGCGGATCCCGTCAGCTGTCGTAGCAGCAAACAATAAACAAGCTACATGTAGAAGAAAAAATCTCGCGAAAGCTTAATCAAGTGCCATTCGTGATGAGTCACAGCACTCCAAAGGAGTTGTTCCCCCCAATCATTATCTACGCAAACAACTTTGCAATCGGGCTTCCATTGTCGGTGATGGGAACGGGGCGGTCTCCATCGTAGAGGTTTTTGCTGTAATCGACTCCGACGGTTGCACAGACCGTGGCGAAGAAATCGGGGACGGAAACGGGGCTCGAAATAATCTTTTTCGAAAGCTCGTCGGTTTCACCGTATGCACCGCAATGATTTAATCCACCACCTGCTAGAACACACGTGAACGCTTTTCCTTGATGCCCGCGTCCTCCACCGCTATCAAACTCGGGCGGTCGTCCGAATTCGGTCGTAATTACAATCAGCGTCTTATCCAATAAACGATTCTCCTGGAGATCATTTATCAGCGTAGCAACTGCCGTGTCGAGCTCTTGAATCAGTGCGTGCTGCTGAAGGATTCCTTGATTGTGAACATCCCAACCAGCGCCGTTGAGGAAATTTAAGTTGTGTGAAACTTCAATGAAACGCACCCCCCGCTCGACCAATCGTCGACTGAGTAAGCAACGTTGACCAAACTCACCACCGTAGCGATTCCTGAGATCTCCAGGCTCTCGATTAAGATCAAAGGCCTGATTGAACTCGGGGCCGCTTAATTTGAGACTTAACGCGATTGCATCATCGTAGTCTCGCAGTCGCGTGTCGGATGTTGAATCCGCATTTGCATGAAGAGTTTGCAGAAACTGTTCGCGACGTGTTTGTCGGTCCGCAGTGATCTCGTTGTGACGCGAAAGTCCGGCAGGTCCTTGGCTGGTATCGGTAAGATAAAGATAACCACTCTTTGCGCCCAAGAATCCGGGGCCGCGAGTTACGTTGGGATAGCCAATTAAAACATAGGGTGGAGCTCCCTCGACAGCCGCGCCGCGTTGATTAGCGATGATTGATCCAAGTGAAGGATAGGTTACTGTTCCTCCAACGGATCGGCCTGTATGCATGCGATTGGTGGCCGCTGCATGCTCATCAATGACCTCATGATGAACCGAACGTACTGCTGTAATGCGATCCATCACCGAGGCCATTCCTGGAAGATGTTCGCAAACCTGAACTCCTTCCACAGCAGTATCAATCGCCTTGTAGAACGAGCCCGGAGTCTTCTTGCTAGGATCCCCTTGTCGCTTCGGATCGAAAGTATCGATCTGCCCCATACCACCGCCAAGCCAAATTGAGATCACGTGCTCGGCCTTGCCCTGCAAAAGCAGCCCGTCCGAATGAGCGATAGCACTTTGCGGGAATGCCAACCCGCCAGCTAGTCCACCAGATAATCCACTGGCCACCGCAGCCAAACCCGCGAGACCCTGGCGGCGTGAAATGGAGCTTAAAAGCAAGTCATTGTTCATGATTGGTAACTTGATTGGAGGAAAGGCCAGTGGAAAGGCCAGTGGAAATACCGGTGGAAATACCAGAGGAAATATTAGAAGAAAGACTAGGGAAAGAAAGGTGAAGGTGCTGAATTGATGTTGAACGGATAATCTGCGGCTACGTTGGTTGTAACACTTTTACGGGATCCAAACAAACTCACGATGATTGATGAGGCTCCAGACAAAATCTTCATACGCGGCTCGCCACTCGGTGGCCAAACGCGGGTCCGGAGGCGGGCCTGCTTTCACACGCCGTTCGTTTTCTTGCTGAATTACATTCGCTTCGGGTTGCAAATGGTTGAACCACGTCACCAGCGGCAGCGGCGTTGGAGGAGTTGGCATTACTACCTCCGCATCCGAAAGTACACGCATTTGAAAGCCATTTGAAAGGGCTTTCACAAACGTTTCCCTCTCAGACGGTTTCGGTTTTCGGACGAGAACACGATAAAAGAGCTCATCGATCAACGACTCCGGTGCATCCGTTTGTAACGCGATGCGAGCTAGATCGGAGTCCTTTGCAGCTCGGGAAAGAGATGACACTAGTAGTCCGTTCGATAAAATCCCAGGTTGGATCACGTTGGGGTCGGTTTCGCGATTAGTGATCGGCTTTTGTCTTGAACCAGTCCATCCGAATGCTTCTAGCACATCAACGACCGCACTGGAGCGCGGAAGAGCCAGGCTTGGACGATCGCGTTCGTTGTTCAGACTTGCAAACATCCAAGCCCGCGTAGGTCGGCCCAGATCCTGACGGTTCGACAAGGGTCGCTGACCATCATGAACAAAAGTCAGCACCTCGGTATCCATTTTGTTACCAGTCGCAGCCAACAGAGAGTCGACTATCTGCTCGGCTGTCAGCCGTCGTCGGTCAGGAGCATTAAAGAAGCGTTGCTCAGCTGTTGCTAGCAGGTTTTGTCCGGTGGCTTGTCGCTGATAGACCTTCGAGCTCATGATCGTTCGCAGCAAATGTCGGATGTCATAGTCGTGCGCGACAAAATTATCGTCTAACCATTCCAGCATTTCTGGATGGCTTGCCGTTCGCCCCTCCCAATCATCAACGGGTTCAATAATTGCGGCTCCGATCAAGCGTTTCCATACTCGGTTTACGATAACTTTCGCGAATCGTGCGTTGCTCGGTGCGGTAATCAACGCTGCAAATCGTTCCCGAGTGTCTTTTGGGTCGAGCATCAGAGAATCAATGTCTTGCTCATCTTTTATTGACGTTACGGCCTCAAAAGGCCAATATGGCTCGACAACTTCGTCGGGTTTCATCGTGACCTTGATCAGCGACTCGCGTCCTTTCTTCTCAAAGAATGCGTCGGGAACGCGACTTGTGACTGGGACTTTAATGGATTTGCGATCTAACATCGCTGCAAGCGAATAGAGATCTCGCTGCTTAGTGGTATGGTAGGGAGAGTCGTGGCAACGTGCGCATTGAAGTTCGATTCCAAGAAATGCCGCCGCGATAATATGACCTTTGGCTGCAAAAGGGGAGTCGTTTTCAGCGGCGAGTGCGAAGCCAGCACTGCCACCGGTCTCAGAGTTACCTCGCATCAGGATCAGCTCCGTAACCATTCGATCAATCGCTTTATTGTCGCGGAGCGAATCGTACAGGAAAAATCGAAACGGACCGGTGCTGTTGAGAGATTGATTCAATAGCGCAGGATTCTCGGCGAGAATGTCTTGCCAGTAACTAATCCAATTATCTGCGACACGTTCGTCACTGAGTAATTGATCAAGTAGCGTTTCTCGTTTGTTAGAAGTCGTATCACGAAGAAAAAGGATTGATTCCTCAAAAGTCGGAGGAATCCCAATCGTGTCCAGATAAATGCGTCGCAAAAATGATTCGTCATCGATAATTGGTGACTGAGCTACCTGTTCGGGGCTCACTGGAGGAGCAGGCCAAGGGGCTCCGTCACGAATCCATTTCTCGAGCACTTGGATGTCGTCTTCAGAAATCGGTGAACCCGTGGGTGGCATCGCACCACTGCGAACTTGTTCTATCAGCTCGCTCTCTTCGGGCTTTCCGGGGACTACTGCAAGCAATTCGGATTCACCAGCTCGCAACACGGACTCTCTCGAGTCGAGCTTGAGTCCACCCTTCTCTTTTTCTCCATGACATCGGAAACATTGATCACGGAGGATCGGCAACACGGTTCCGTGAAAGTGTCTGGAAAGATTCGTATCGGTCTTGGTTGCAGCATCGGTTGCTTTAGCAATTTTACTTGCGATGAATTCATCGATCTTATTTTCAGCCAATTCGTTTTCCGGTTTATTTTTATCCGCTATCGGGTTCAACTGAGTGGATTGCCGAGCAAAGTCGTGACGTTTTTTCCAGAATGCATCCATCGACGCAGCATTCGTTCGTCGCGATTGATCATCGTGCAATGACAGCGAGTGCTCGATTCGAGTCAGTGCATATTCTACAGCTCCATCGGTTAATCGCAGCGAATCTGACATAGATGGCTTGAGGACTTCAAAGGTGTTGGTACCCTCCATTTGCGCGGCCACGCAAATCTCCCCAGTGCTTGTTTGTTGCCCGGGACCTCCGACAACAAGCTCCAAAACCACACGATGATTTTTTGAATCGGTCGTCTTTTCGTCGATATCAATAAGACCAAAGACTTCATGTTGTTGATAGCCATGAGCGCGTAATCCTGGCATTGGAGGTTGCGCGACCGCTGTGATGGGTTGTTCACCACCTAAGATTTTTGGGGTGACCGGGCCGGTCTCGGCGACCAGAACACCATCGACCCAAAGCCTACCGAGTCCTCGTGCCCGAAGCATCAATCGATGGATTCCCGAGGGTAGCTCCACATCTGCAGCCATTCGCAGCAGTAGCGGGCCTTTCCAGTCATCGCGAATCCCCCACGCGTCGTAACGTCTTGGTAGACGAGCCAGCAGAAACTCGTCGCCGATCCATTGCATTTCTTCCTTGGGCCACTCTTCTCCTTCGTTCAACCATCGATCTGCTTTCGGTAAACCATCGGCCAGTGACACCAGCACGCGATCCTTTGGAATCAAATCAATTTTGGGCATTACGGCGGGGGCTGCTTTTGCGACTCGATCACCACCGACGCGATTGAATCGAGCTACCATTGCCTTCTCGCTCAGTATCTCGCGATGAACTGCGATTGCGTCTAAGAGGCCAACAAAACTGTTTGCCGAAGTTCCTGATCCGATCCAAACATCATCGTTGTCAACGATGGGCTGCTCGGTGGTTTCTCCGCCCATGTCCCACTTGCCTTCGGTAGGCTTACCATTAATCCAACCACGGATCGATTGCGGCTCACCAAAGCGATAAGACACGGCAACATGATGCCAGCCGTGACTAAGATCAACGTTATTGTTCGAAGTCCATCGATGCCAGTGAGCATCGCCAGCCCCGTGGTTGGTCGCAAACAAAAAGCCAATCTTTGCCTCGCCACCACTGCTTGGGACTAATCGCATGGCCCAGTTCTGATTATCGCGAGCCATTCGTGGATTCCCAGTCCGACCCTTGCTTACGATAGATAGCGGCGAGTTTCCGCTAGAACTATTCGTTGATGGATCTACCTTTAGCCATGCTTCCAACGTGATCGCATCACCGTTTGCGAAATCAAATCGGCTATTGGCAACCAGATCAGGTATAGAAAGGTGTGCCCCCTTTTTGTCGAGTCGTATTGCGGTGTTGTTCGCATCGAAATCTGGAAACTCAGGGGGCCGCGGCCCAGATTGATCACGTGACACCGAGCCATGCTCTTGAAAAGCAATCGAAACAGAATTACTAGCTGCTTCCGAACCAAAATCCCAACGCGTCACGCTCGACGCATCATCAGCACGCAGTGACGCAAACGAACAAACGAGTATGAGAGCGAGCGGAAGAAGCAGAGAGGGTATTACTTTCACAATAATTTTTTTCCTGAGTACCTAACAAACTGAAGCTTGCAATTTGCAATTCTCAATTTTGCTTTTTCGATTTCTTCTTTTTATATCTTACTCATCATAGCGAGCTAGCAGACCAAACCTGTTGCGACGATTCGGGACGAGCCCAATCGTCGCGTGAAGGCGTGCCGGTGGGATTGGTGACTGTTAATCGGTCTTTTCTGTTGTCCAGAAAGCGAAACGGGGACTTGCACCGCGTTTCGCAACGGTTTTGGCGTAAC
>JANODQ010000792.1:0-10646 GCA_031412775.1 Pirellulaceae bacterium
CATTTTTAAGCGATCTACGTTTGGCAATCGGCCAACTAGCAAGCTCCGGAAAGATCGCTTCAGACGCATCGCCACTTTCCGGAAGTGCTTCGGTGAAGCGTTTTGTTATTGACTTTGGGCCTCGACATGCCGAGCTCATGAAAGATGCCAGTCTGGACTTTCTCGTTGGGGCCAGTTCGACGCAGGGAAGTTCTGCGGCTGATGCCGGTCAAAGTGCATGGGCTACTTGGACTACGAGAGCACAATCCGCCACCAAAGAACTCCAAGAAGCCATAATCGCGGTGATTAGCACAGATGCTGAAAGCGGAGCCACAATGACTGAAGGGGACTATGTAGACCACTTGAAATCGGTTGCCTTTTCTATGAATAGATTGGCATCTAGTGTTTCACCACGCGACTTTAGCCCGGCTCTTGATTCGTTAGCGAAGAAGGTCGGATTAGATAAACGGACTCAAGCCTACCGAGAAGCGACCAACGATGTATTGCTGTGGCGAGGTCGTATTGCGAAACAATTGGCCGAAGAGCAGCGAACAGCGGGATTTCCTGACATCGACAGTTTTACACGCGGGAGTCTTTGGAAAAATGAAGCTGGCGTCCCGTTGATGTCTGTAACACTGACCGACACGCCTGTTCCCATCTTGTCACAACCGATACCGAAATCGGTCCAAGCCGGTTGGGCAAACGTTCAAGGAAAAACCGTCAGCGTCGGAGAGATCGTTCGCTTTGATTCGGACAAGGAGTTATTCATGTCCCGTCTCAAAAATGGAACTTACGCAAGACCCGTTGGAAGCACACGGTCGCCCGAGAGCCTTGCGAGCCTCAAGCGAGAGCTGTTGGTTGATGATATGCATCCGGCCCTCGATTTAACCGCCTCCCATGCAATCTATGAGGCCGAGAGCGGAGAAGTCGTCGATGCCGGTGGGGAAATCTTGTCACTTGGAGTGGAATCCGCGATCACGCGAATGCTGAAGCTACCACCGATAGCGGGGAATTTTTTGCGCTATCCTTCGATTCAGAATTCGGCAAACCCCAACAGCGAATTGGCCGGAGTGTGTATTCGCTACGATTTGAAACCGAAGTGGATTGCAACGCATTACCAATTCGTGCGGTTGCCATAAGCTTCAAGGGCTGATAGATAACACTCGTAGTTTGGGACCACTGTCCCGAACAAAAAAACCGACGGGACAATGGTCCCATCGTACGACTGTCGTTGACTATTTCGATAGTTTCTTTGATGAACGAACCAAGGAGCGTTGCGAAAGGTGTGAGACTTCAAAAGCGGACTCTTCAGAATCGACTCGCGAAAGCTTGGACAGCGAATCGCGGCGAACCATTTGTAGTCCGCCGGAAATGGGTTCTGTCCCGGAGTTAGTCGCTACTTCCGCTGTCGCTGGTCGCCATTGCTCTTCCAGCTTTTTCCCCCACTTCGCCAACTGTTCTAACATCGCGTTATCGATTCGCCGCGTACGAATTCCTGCACGTGCTACGACGAGATTACGATCGTTCCGTAAACTCCAAAGCTGTTGCATGGCTTGGATATCAACGGAATCGTAAGAATCGTGGATAAAGACAAACGTGCCAATCGCCTTTTTCAAACCGATATCGGCGGCAAACTTAGGCCCTTTGCGAGTGGTGTTTCGGACCGTCTCCACTTGTGGGTAGGTCCGCTGCAACTCCTCAAGGATCTCGGGGGTCGCGTCGGTCGAAGCATCGTCCACGATGACAATTTGCAAGCGATTGCACAGATCAGAAACATGATCGAGCAATGCTTCAACCCGTGCTGCGATTTGATCTTGTCGATTAGCAGTAGGGATAACGATGCTTAGCGTTTCTGATTCCACGGATTTTCACCATTCAGTAAGAAGTCCTTCGTCTTCCACCACCAGCCAGAGCAAGTGTGATGCAACCCCACCGCACCTCACGACATGTATAGAGAAGGTGCGGTGGAATCACGTCTCCGAGTAAATCGGCTAAGAATCGATCAATTCGTGATTCAGATCGCTTTGTGATGGATCGTAACCAAGAATTCAACTACTACTTCGACACCTCAGATTTTTCGAGTAATCTTGCCGTGCTTTGCTTGACAGCGCATTTGGCTTCTCACTCGACTCATGTGAGACTATCATTCGATTGTGCGCACGCAATCATTTGGTTCCGCCATTTGGTTCCGGCATTTGGTTCTGCGTTTCCTAAATCCAAAGCAAACATTGCCCATTTCAAGAGTTGCAAAGGCAAGAATTGCTTAGCTACACTGCAAGATCGTTTCAAAATAGGATCGTTTCAAAATCGATGAATTCGTCAGCCCCCACTAACCAACCAACCTTCCAACGAGGGGTCGACGGGCTGCTTGTAGCGATTGCCCAAGATGCTTCTACCAAATTGGTACTGATGGTCGCTTGGATGAATGCCGAAGCGTTCCAAGAAACGGTCGAGACAGGTTTCGCTACCTACTACTCACGAAGCCGGAAACGACTATGGCGAAAAGGGGAGGAAAGCGGCCATCGACAGAAGGTCGTCGAAATTTTCCTGGACTGCGATCAGGACACAATTCTGCTCAGCGTCAACCAAACCGGAGCCGCTTGCCATGAAGGTTACTCAAGCTGTTTTTTCCGAAAGTACGAAAAGGGAAACCTTAAAATCATTGCCGACCGTCTGGTGGACCCTAAAGACGTGTACTAGTCGCCCCCTCACATGAGTTATCCGCTAGGTTATCCGCCCGCTGCAATCCGACGATCACGGTCGCACCCACCAACCGATCCCGACACGAAGTAATATTCACCTTCCGTCTTACACCTTCCGTCTTACACCTTCAGCTCGAAACGCTTCCGCTTACCTATTCGCTTGCCAATGAAACTTAAAAGCCAACCCGAAGACTTTGTTGTCGACGAACTTACCGATTTCCAAGTCACAGGTGGTTCGTTTGCGTTCTATCGGCTCGAAAAAAGCGGGTTGGGTACTCCAGAGGTAGCTCAGGCCATCTCGTCGACTTGGAATCTTCCTCGCGATGCTGTTCAACATGGTGGATTGAAAGATCGCCATGCGCAAACAACACAGCATGTAACGATTTACCGCGGTCCTCAACGCAACCTCGAAGACCGATCATTCTTGCTAACGTATCTTGGGCAAGCCGATCGTCACTTTGTTGCGAAGGACATTGTAGCCAATCGCTTTGAGATTACGCTTCGTGGTTTGAACTCCGAAACGGTCCAGATTGCAACCGAACGGCTTAAGAATCTCGCCAGTGGCGGCATCATCAACTATTTCGATGACCAAAGATTTGGTTCGCTTGGAATTTCGAATCAGTTTATCGCACAGCCATGGTGCATGGGCGACTACGAACGAGCCTTATACCTCGCGATCGCTGAACCGAACGTGCACGATCGGCCTCGCGAAAAAGAACAAAAGCAGATTCTTCGAGATTGTTGGAATCAATGGATCGTCTGCAAAGATCGACTCGACCGTTCGCATCGTCGTAGTATCGTAACATTTTTATGCGATCATCCGACAAACTTTAAACGAGCCATCGCGTTGCTGAGGCCTGATCTTCGAAGCATCTATCTCGCAGCTTTTCAAAGCTACCTTTGGAACAGATGGGTAAGCAACATTCTAGAAGCGAAGATACCAAGCGATCAGCGGACAACCATTGATAGTCTTTGCGGCAATCTGATTGTTCCGAACGCTTCGTTCAATCAGAATAACGCGAACATTCAGCTTTCGAACTGGGGCCTTCCACTTCCCTCCGCACGTCAGAAATCATACCCCGAGGATACAGTCGAATACTTGCTGCCAATCTTGCAAGATCTACAAATGGAGCTGCATCAAATTCGATTGAAGTTTCCTCGCGACACGTTCTTCTCAAGAGGCGAACGAGTCGTATGGCTAGAGATTAAAGATATCCAACATTCGTTCCAAGAAGACGAGCAAAGCAGTTCGGCAAACACGCCTAGAAGTCGCCTCGATCTTCATTTCTCTCTTCCGCGTGGTGCTTATGCTACAATGATAGTAAAGTATCTGACGAATCAAGATTCATCAGATGACGAAGACGCATTGCTTCCGGAGGAATCAATGGATCCTGATATAAATTTGACTCACGAAGATAACGAATCAACATGAAACAATTAGACCATTTGAAAAATCTAGTCATCATGGCGTCGGCTGATGGCTCGCTGACGGAGCGCGAGATTGCCTTGTTGGTCGATCGTTGTGTGCAGCTTGGTCTCGGCGAAAGCGACATGGTGAAAGCGATCGAGTTTGCCTTGAGCAGCCAAGCGGCAATGAAACTGCCCACCGAACATGCAGAACAGATCGCGATGTTGTCGGATCTTATTCGCGTAATGGCCGCCGATGGCTCGCTGAGCGATGTTGAAAAACGGCTATTTTCACTAGCTGCCGCGAAAATGGAAATCGATCGCGACGAAATCGAAGAATTGATCGACAACTTGGTCGGCCCGCACAAGGTCGACTCTAAAGAAGAAGCCACTTAGAGTGACGCAAGGGCACCGGGGACTTCCCCACGGGGCTGGTTACCTCTGCTGGAGTCATTTCCTAAGTATACCGGATGTTCTGATATTCGGCTTCGAAGAATGCCGGAAGTAATGCGTCGACTCGTAGCAAGCCATCCATGGTTAGGTCGATCCTACTGGATGTGTGTTTTACAAAGCCTTCGCTTTCGTATTGCTCCCAAGTTGTCTTCCATCGACTAATGATATTGGTGTCGAATTTCGACTGAAAGTATTCAACGTCAAGATAGCCACGCTTCAATTGAAGAATCATTTCGCGAATCAATTTTTGGTTCTGCGATGGTTCATAAGCTCGCGTGATCGGTAAGCGATGTTCTTCGCCGACAGTCTTCAAATAGTCGGCCATCTCGTGACTGTTTTGGTAATGAATTCCGGATGCATGGCCAAAGCTCGCGATCCCAGTTGCCAGAAGGTCGCTTCCCCGCCAAAGGTTGTCGCGATAGCTGAAACTGACTTTGCTTTTATCTTTGA
The DNA here is from genome assembly GCA_031412775.1 of Pirellulaceae bacterium. Classification (GTDB taxonomy): domain Bacteria; phylum Planctomycetota; class Planctomycetia; order Pirellulales; family Pirellulaceae; genus JAIYDQ01. The sequence continues at coordinate 4,992 of JANODQ010000792.1, forward strand.
CAACCGTGTAAGCACTACTGATCGAGTAGCCAGCCGCTTGAAACTCTTCAAAAGCGTATTGAACCCAAGCACGTTTGGTTGGCCAATCCGCGACGGGTGACTCTTTAGTGTTCCCGAGCAGATCTTTTGAATACACGGTGTTGAACGGAAGCTCCATTTGATAGATGGTCACACTTTCGGGCGACAATTCAATGGTCTTGCGGATATTCTCGCGCCAGTTCTCCCAGTTCTCACCGACCATCCCAGAAATCAAATCAATGTTTACATTTGGAAATCCCGCAGCGACAATCCATTCCCATGCTCGATAGACTTCTTTCGAAAGATGTGCACGACCATTCTCTTCGAGTATCGCATCGCTGAAACTCTCGATGCCAAGACTCAACCGAGTTACCCCCAGTTCACGCAGCGTGTGCACCTTCGACTCGCTTAACGTACCGGGCTCGCATTCGAAAGTAACTTCTTCCGCCTTATCCCAAGAGATATTAGCTCGAAGTCGATCAACTAAACTGGTCAATTGTTTTGGCGATAGAAAACTTGGTGTGCCTCCGCCGAAGTAAACAAATCGGAACGGACGATCACCCATGATCGCTTTCCGCGAGAGAATTTCAATTTCATGCGAAAGCGTAGACACGTAGCGTTCGATCTCTTGCGCGTTCACGTCGGTGAATACTTTGAAATAACAAAACTTGCATCGTTTCCGGCAATAAGGAATATGCAAGTAAAGCCCCAGTGGCGTTGCCTCGTGCGGCGGAGCATCCATCGCAGCGTTGATCGCTGGCAGGCTATCGCGATTCCACTGCGAATAGGGTGGATAGTTGGAAATAAAGTAACTTCCAACTTCGGTCTTGGTGGAATGGCCTGATTGTGTCGGCGATGAATGTGACGGCGTGTCAGATGTTTTGTTAGTCGTAGGCAGGCTGGTCATTGGCGAGGCTCTTGCAAGTTTTTCGGGGCTCGTTCCCATTGCCATCGCAACGGCCGGGGCGATTACTCTCCAAAACAGTATACGCTTCCTTTGTCATTCGCGATAACCAACTTTCCGGCTGCGATGGCGGCAGATGCATTGAAGGCTCCTGTCTGTTCGCTTTGCCAAAGCTCTTCGCCCGTTGTCAGCTTGAGCGACACAAGCCGCCCGTCGCCTGAACCGACCCACACGCGATCATCACAGACAACCGGCGAGGCTTCCGAACGCTTTTTAAAGACATATTCCCAAGCTAGTTTTCCAGTCTTGATGTCGATCGCCAGAAGTCGTTTGTTGCGAGTCGTCACAAACAGCATTCCATCGCTGATCGCTGGTGATGATCGAATCTCTTGTGAACGCTGAGCGTCGGAAAATAGCCACTCTTGCTGAAGTGTCACATGGTTTATGGCAAAGACGTTTCCCGAATGCGTCGGAGCGAAAACGTAGTGGCCCGCAACGGCCGGAGTCGAACCCGTGGGACTTTGTAGCGGAAACCCTTCACCAATTTCTTTGCCTGTATCCAAGTCAATCACGTGTAGTTTCCCATCACAACCACCAAGAAAAGTTTTATTGCCGGCGATTGTTGGAGCGACTCGCAATTGATCACTAGTCGCGAACTTCCAGACAAGCTCACCCGATTTAAGATTGATCGCATAGAGTCCACCGTCCTCGCTTGTGATTAGCACCAGTTCGCGATAGAAATTTGCTCCTCCGTCGATTTGAGCGTCCGTGCTAAACTCCCATCGCGTCTCTCCGGTCATCGCATCCAAGCAACGTACCAGTCCCTCATAGTCACCCATCACAACGTGACCATCTTTGTACGCGGGTGATGCAGAGAAACCGTCGTCGAACTTTTTACGCCAAATTACTTTGCCCGTTTCAAGCTCCAAGGCGTAGGCTCCACCGTCCAAGTCACCGAGGAAGACTTGTCCGTTGGTGATTGCAGGAGTAGCTTCAAAGGCGGTCGACGGTTCGGAAAAGGTCCATAGCAACCGCGGCTTATCTGGCAGTTTTGATTCGCTAATACCTTGCGAAGCAGCATTTCCGCGTGAGACGGGCCAAGAGTTTGCATCCGACGCATCAGTCAACTTTACAGAAAGCAAGCCTGCTATGGCGACAACAAAAAATGGAACCAATAGTTTATTCATTCTATTCATCATAAAAGCGTTTTCCTGAATTCAGATTCGAGAACCCAAGCAGATGCTTGAATGATATGAACCACAAGCGGGGCATGCAAATCTTGGTTAAGACCACTGGCGACCGTTGCCATCGCTGAATCAGTTGCGTGATGGTCATCTTTGGCGAAAGAGGCGGAAGAGATCGGTTCACTGGGATCCAAAACGGAGACTAATTTGATCCAAGCATTACAATCGCAACGACCTTTGAGTTCGACATATTGAACCGTTCCTGCACGATCGTAAATCATTCCGTCAAGCTGCCAGCGTGCTACACCAGCCTCGTCCCGTTCCGTTGAAACCCAAACAAAGGAGCCGTCCATTTCAAAGTACATGCCCGGCCAAGGTGTGAGCTGGTCCGCGATGGCTTCAAAACTGATAGGTAGCGGACTGGGCCCGTTCGGCTGTGACCACTGATCGAAAGTGAAAGTCTGGTTTTTAGTGTGTTGCGGGAGGCCTCGCAAGGCAACAGTACCATGCTTCTGGGCACCGCTTCCCATCGCTTGAATCTGAAGATGCCACGGCTCATACTGCATACGAATTAGATCTAGATCAACATCGGCTTCAGCATCTGCTTCATCACCTGTGAGACTCGCTTCCGAGAGCTCATCGTGAAGCCAATGATGATAGTCGTCACTCAGTTTATGAATGGGGTTGGCAAGAATCTCGGGGACTTTGTACGTGTGAAGTTGGGCGATTCGAGTCGTGCACAGATCAAGCTTGTTTTCGAGCGTTTTGATTCCAAGGGTCCATTCAAGCTCACTTTGCACAACGTTTTCCCAGCGATAAATACTTCGTACCGGACCGGCAATTTGCACGCAGGCAGCGAGTTTGGATTCGACTAAATCTTTGGCCATCGAAATGGCAGCAGCTTCGTTAGGAAGAGTCGTTTTGACTTCCCAGGCTTGCGTCAAGGTCATTTCTTTTTTGGACATTCTCTTCAGTTTGGCTCAAGTTTGATCTTGTGACAAAGTGGGCTCAAAAGAGAAACTCCGCTCCGTCTGTCGTTCCATCATAACCGGATCATGGAGGATCCGCTTGTCATGTCATTTCTAAGTTCAATCGCAACCGTTCTGCTGCTGGGGGTCACCTCGAGCAAGCCATCCGACTTTGTAGTCATGCAGTTTACCGCAAAATGGTGCGAACCCTGCAAGGAGATGCAACCGGCCATCGAACAGCTCGCCCAACAAGGCTGGGTAATTCGCAACGTCGATGTGGACCTGGAAAAATCGATTGTCCAGCGGATGAAAGTTAGCCACCTTCCAACACTATTGATTTTAAAGAATGGTCGCGAAGTAGATCGCATCACCGGCGTTCACACTTATCCGGAGCTCGCAAAACTTCTTTCAAGCGATAAACAAGCCGCCGCAATTCGCTCGACGACAGCTTCTCAACCCGAAGCAAAACCGCTTGAGATGGCAACTTCATCGCTTGAACCATTTCCCATGCTGGACGCCAGTTCCGATGGTTTTGAGCCTAAGCAACCTCAGCAGAATCAAACTCAGCAGAATCAAACTCAGCTCGATCGCTCAAACGCTACTTTCGCTTCCCAAAATGTTTCCCCAACGACCAGTAGCAATCAAAGCAACATCAGCGCGATCAATAAGAGGAATAACCACGCGATTAGTCCAACCGGAACTTCGCAGCAGTCATCGACCATCAATCTAACAGCCACACGGCCAGCAGTCGACCCAATGTCGACTACCGTTCGAATCAAGACCGAAGATGAAAGCAGCATGGCCTATGGTACTGGCACGATGATCGATCAAGTCAACGGCGAGGTGCTTGTTATCACCTGCGGACATCTCTTCCGTGACTTGAAACCGACGACGCGGATCATTGTCGAAGCTCCTGTGAATGGTCAACCTGGTCAATTCGCTGGAACAGTAATCGATTATCAGTGCGAGGAAACAGACATTGGACTCTTATCTTTCAAAGTAGGAGTCGACGTCCCCGTTGCAAGACTTCTTCCACGAGGAACAGCTCTGCGCGAGGGAGAATCCGTCGCAAGCCTCGGTTGCGATGGTGGTGCAGATCCAACGAGACGCGACTCACATATCACAAAACTTAATCGCTACTTAGGCCCCTCCAATGTAGAAGTAGCGAAAGCACCTGTTCAAGGTCGTAGTGGAGGAGGATTGTTCAATCAAGCGGGTCAACTGATCGGCGTTTGCTATGCCGCTGACAAAGAACTAGATGAAGGACTCTACAGCGGACCGGAAGTCGTCTACGCACAGCTCGCAAGATTAGGACTCACGCGGCTATATTCCGAACCAAGTCCCGCTAACGATACACCGGCCAACAATCTCGCAAACAATCTCATTGCTCGCAGCGGGCAACCCAACCCGAACCTAGCGTCAGCAAATCCGCAAACGGGAACCGCATCGAGCGCAAATGTTTTTCCTGACCAGATTCGTCGCGACACTCGCTCGCAAACACGAAGCGACGGCAACCCGAGGGATTGGCAACAAACGGTCGATCAAGCAGCTCAACTAGCGCGAAGCAATGCTGCAGCAATCGCGGTAGCCTCCGCATCGCTTGTCGCAACCTCCAACATTACCGCAACGATCCGTGACGCCTCTGGCCGCGAAAGAACGGTTTCAATTCCTAACCCATCCCCCGCTCTGCTTCAAATGTTGGAAGCTCCGACACAAACATCGCAACTCTCCAGTTCTACCTCCTCGCTCGGTGCTGGATCCTCTATTCGGTAGTGCTAAGCCGGGTGTCAAGTGATCGGTAAATCAGAGTTTCGTTTTACTTCCGACGCCGGATAGTCATATTTTCTCTGAGTTTGCTGCTTTTCTATTCTGGGAATCCAAGTCAACTCAGTGGTAAATGTGGCGAATTGGAACTAAGATCGGAGTAGATTCGTAGTGACTTTCCAGTCGTGGCTCCCAGATTTATCGCCGGAATATGCCACTGCCGTTTCCAATGTTCTGTGAGCAAATCCTCCCTTTTTGGCACTCGCCCCCATGTTTATGCAACTTCGATTTCTACAGCCGTTTTTTCGTTGTAGCAGAATCACTCGACCTGCTCTGTTTTTAATCTGCTCTTCCCTGGCTGTTGCCGCCCCAAGCATCGGCTCAGCACAAGATGCGAGCAAAGCTATCGAGAAAGCTGTCGTCGAGAAAACGGCGGTGGAAAAAGCCTCCGTCGAAAAAACCTCCGTCGAAAAAGCCTCAGTTGAAAAAGCCGCTGTTGAAAAGCCCTCAGCCGAGAAACTCGAAGTTGCAAAACCCGTAGTTTCGAAAACCGTCGTCGAAAAAAACTCTGGTGGAAAACCTTCAGTTGAAAAAGTTAAAGACCTCGATTCGGTTTACACGCAGCCTCCAACGGATGACTTGTCATACACTTTGCAAGGCGAGTTCATCGGTGAGGTAATCATCCCCGCACCTGTCGCTCCGGTTGATAACTCGAATGACAACGCTAATGGCGAAGCGAAGGGTGAATCGAAAGACCTAGCAAAAGACCAAGCAAAAGACACCGAGCCCGCAAAGCCTTCCGCTGAATCGAAGGTTC
>JANODQ010000793.1:0-4581 GCA_031412775.1 Pirellulaceae bacterium
GACATCAGTTCGGAAGAGCTATCAAAATCATGGGAGCGATCAGATGAAAACCCTGATGCTGGAACAGACGCGAATCCAATTGAGGTAGATCAGTCGAAGTATGAAACGACGCTTGTCGTTGAGGTCGCTGGATTTGATAGCAAGCAAGGAGATTGTTTGGTAGCCATCTACGACGGTCCGACTTCGTTCAATAAGATCGACCAATCGATTATCCGAGAGTCGAAGAAAATTGAGGGCGACAGTATTCAATTTGAGTTTGCTATTCTAGGAAACAAGTCGATTGCGATTGCAGCTTTTCATGATGAGAATAGGAATGGAATGCTGGACAAAAATGCATTCGGAATTCCTACGGAGCGTTATGGTTTCTCAAATAATCCGCCGAGTACATTTGGTCCTCCATCATTCAAGGCGGCGGCGATCCAAGATCCGAAGCAAGTAGACGGAAGAATCAAAATTTTACTTGGTGGTTTAAATCTCAGTGGTTCAAAATAGGAATTGAAATGAAGACGCGATGGATGAAAGAGGCTACTGAAGAGCCAACCGACAAAGAGATTCGTGACGAGATATTGCGGCAGTTGATGTCGATGAATAGCGGGGCTTCTATATGTCCTTCGGATGTGGCCAGGAGCTTGCGTCAACAGTGGCGACAGTGGATGCCAATGATACGAGAGGTTGCAAGCGAAATGGCTCGCGATAACGAGATTGCTGTGACTCAGCAAGGACAACCGATTGATATCGAGACCGCAACAGGACCCATTCGATTGGCACTAAAGCTACCCAAGCAAAGCTACGGAGCAGAGTAACTACTCGGAAGATGAAAAAGGCATTGTTCCTGAGTAGGTAATAGCCTCGGGTGCCGTGTGGCAAGTTGTGGCTACGGCGAAACCCGTGACTAGCGCCATCGGCTCAGGCTTTATCAACCCTGGCTTTTGTGTCTCTTTTTCATATCGAAGTGCGACTGCTTTAGCGTTTACTTACATCAGCGTTCGCTTACATCGACCAGCCGTCGGCTAGTGTTGCGTCTTTGGAAACAATTGGAATTCCATCGCGAATATAGCAAGGAGAAAACTCGTCGGTTTCATCCACTTTGGTATGATTCACAACGCGAACGTTACGTCCAATTCGAACGTTCTTGTCCAAGATGGCACCATCGATCAGGCTTCCTGTTCCAATGCCTACGGGAACTCCTTGCGACTTTTCAAGTTCAGCGAGATCATTTGCCGTTTCCAAGTAATCGGCACCCATGATGACACTATTGCGGATCGTCACCCCTTCGCCAACGATGCATCGCAACCCGATCACGCTATTTTCGATGACAGCTCCCTTTCCGATACGACAACCATCGGCGATGAGCGAGTTGGAGACAGTTGCTCCTTCCATCAAGGAAGGTGGTAAGAATCGAGCACGTGAATATACGGGAGCGTCTGGGCATACCAAATCGAAAGGTGGATTCGGCTTAGCGAGCGAGAGATTGGCTTCGTAGAACGCTTTGATTGTTCCAATATCTTCCCAATAGTCATCGAACAGGTGTACTTGGACTTTGCGAGTGCGGATTGCAGCGGGGAAGACTTCCTTACCAAAATCTTCGTAAGTCGTTTTGCTTAGCACATCAAAGAGCAATTTTCGGTTGAAAATGTAAAGGCCCATGCTTGCCAAGCAGTCACGACCTTTGGAGGGAATTCCTTGCGAGTCGATCCAAGCAGGATCGGTTTTTACCATGTCGATTTCTTCGTCGGTTTGCGGCTTCTCGAGGAAACCAAGAACACGGCCCGTATCGTCGCAACGCATCACTCCAAGGCTCTTGGCCTCGCTGCGATGAACAGGAATGGCCGCGATTGTAACGTCGGCCTTGGATTCGATATGCGTTTTGAGAAGTTGCTGATAATCCATCCGGTACAACTGATCACCCGATAGAATCAAGATGTATTCCAGGTCCTTGGAGTCCAAATAGGTCAGGTTTTTTCGAACGGCATCCGCGGTTCCTTCATACCAGTCTGTACCACCATTGACGGTCTGCTGAGCCGCAAGAAGTTCAACGAATCCGCCGTTAAAGTTATCAAAACGATATGTTTGGCGAATGTGTTGGTGAAGCGAGACACTCAGGAACTGCGTGAGAACGAAAATACGATTGATGCCGCTGTTGATACAATTCGAAATCGGAATATCGATCAACCGATACTTTCCGGCCAGCGGGACAGCAGGCTTGGCCCGGATCTTGGTCAGCGGAAACAATCTCGTTCCACGACCTCCGCCGAGAATCAAGCAGCTAACGTTTTTCATATCGTAATTCATGATGGGTTCTTGCTAAAGGTAAGCTAAGTGCCGATATTCGCCTCAGTTCCGAGTATACAAGCCTTACAGCAAAGTGTCAGCCGCCGTTACAATTACTGCATCGTTTTAATTGTTTTCTAACTTCGAAATCCCCACGAAATTCACTTACTTTTTCAAGCACCACTGGACCTATGGCGTTGCCTCAAAAAATGGGTGAAACCACACTTTTAGTCGCCCAGCAATTGATTCGGTACGATTCGGTTTCATCGACGAGCAACGAGTCGGTCAGCCAATGGGTCGCTGACCGACTAAACGCACTTGGGTTTGCAATTGAATGGATTACCTATCGCGATTCGCAAGGAGTTCTGAAGGTCAATATCGTCGCGAAACGGGAGCCGAAGCACCACTCTGACACAGGAAGCAATCTACCAAATCAATCTGCAATTCCTTATCTCGCAGCCGTTTCCGATGAGAACAATTTTTCACAGACCAGGGCAGGGGAGGGCGGTGTGTGTTATCTGGCACACACCGACGTGGTGCCTGCGGACGACTGGAGTGTTAATTTTTGCGGACCATTTGAAGCAGTTGTCCAAGACAATCGATTGTGGGGACGTGGCTCGTGTGACATGAAGGGTTCGTTGGCTTGTGCGTTGGCAGCGGTCGCAGCAATTGCGGTCGAAGAGCAAACGGCGCCGATCTATTTTGTGGTCACGGCTGATGAGGAAGTTGGCATGGACGGTGCAAAATGTGTCGATCGAAAGTCAACTATTTTTCAAGAAATGGTAGAGCAAAATGTCGTAGGGATTGTCGGCGAACCTACCGAATTGAACGTTGTGTACGCTCATAAAGGTGGAGCATCGATGCGAATCTTCGCACGAGGCAAGAGCGCACATTCCAGCACGCGCGATGGGATCAATGCCAATCACCAATTGATTCCAATCTTGCCGCTGCTTCTCGAGCTTCGCAATGAATGCGAGTCGAACATCTCGCTTCATAACCATGATTTTGATCCACCAACGTTGTCTTGGAATATCGTCTTGCGAAACGAACCATTTGCGGCCAATGTTACTCCTTCACTTGCTGAGGCGGCTGTGTTTTTGCGATGCATGCCAGGTGTTGACCATCGGCCATTAATGAAACGCGTTGAGCTGGAAGCGCTGAGGATGGGCTTGGAGTTTTCTCGACGCGAAGGTTTGCCTTTTAGCGTTCATCGTGATGCGCCCCACGTTCTTGAGCTGCTAACGATGACATCGAACAAAGATCCCATCACAGTTTGTTATGCAACCGATGCTGGAGTCTTGCAAAGATTGTCACAGCTTGTCATCTGCGGTCCAGGTAGCATTGAGCAAGCGCATCGTAGTGACGAGTTTATCTCGCTTGAGCAGCTTCAACGAGGCACCGCTTTGTATGAACAAGTGTTTCGTCGATGGGCTACGCCGATGCGATTGGCGGGAGTGACATAGGACCGGTCATGAATCCGTTTCTTGCTCTTGAGCTTCTTCATGAATGCACCGGAAATGACCTGTGGTCTATCGACCATTGCAATCTCCGAAACGTTCCTGTGGCATGGATAGAGGAGCTCGCAGGGGGATTCGAGAGTAGCTATCAAATCGATAGCGAAACAATTTATGTCGGAGACAAAACAGTCAATCAGTATGAAGGTATTCGCGACGTGGATTTAGCCCTGAAACTAGGAGAGTATCTTGGTGTGGATACGGCTCCTCTCCAAGCATCCGCTCTTACACGACATGGTTTGGTTCGGGCGATTCGCGAAGCAGTCGAAGAAGATTAAAAAAGAAAAGTCACAAACAAGAGTCAGCTTTGCAGATTGAAAACACTGAAGGAAATGTAGGCACGAATGTATTGGGACCCTGAAGTTGAATCGCCCGCCACGATCGCTGTGATCGGATGTGGACCGATCGGTATTGAAGCGGCACTCTATGGAAGATTTCTCGGATACGATGTCGACTTATTCGATGCGAGGCGACCTGCGCATGAAGTGGTTCGATGGAACCGCCGCTCGATCGGTGTTCCGGTTTCCGAATGCACAACATCGCTGGGGATATCCGCCTTGGAGGGGCAGTTGCCCGAGTACAAAAAGCCAACCATGGATAAGCTTTGGAGTGGAGCTGAATTCGCAGACGAATACCTGCTTCCGATTGCAAAGTCAGATCTGATTATCGATGGAATCCATATCAATAGTCGAGTTGTTGAAGTTAGTCGCGTTCGATATTACCGTGAAGAAATTGCGGACTGGCAAGAAAGGGCAAATGACGAGTTTCGCTTACTGATCGATTCGCGAGATCGTGG
>JANODQ010000794.1:0-14870 GCA_031412775.1 Pirellulaceae bacterium
ACTTGTTGCACCAAATCTAAGCCGATCGTGTCCATGATCCCAAAAGGACCGACTGGCATGCGAGTAATCTTCTTCCAAACGAAATCGATTTCCTCAGGCGCAGCAATCTCACGATCAGCTAATTGCAGAGCCGCAGTAATGAGCGACTGAAGAAGCCAATTGTAGATATAGCCCGGGTTCTCTCGGTTCTCCCGAATTGGATGTTGGCCGATTCGCCTTGCGAAGTCGCACAACCGCACTGCGACATCATCAGCCGTTACGGGCGAGCACGCGACATCGACAACCGTCGAAAGGTGAATCGGAGCATGGAAATGAAAATGAGCATAACGTTCGGGGTTTTGCACATACTTCATGAGTATCGAAGGGGTGAAGTAGGAACTGTTGGAGCAAATAATTGTCCGCTCAGGAAATCGATCGCTCATCTGAGTGAGGACTCGACGCTTAATGCTCGCTTGTTCCGATACACACTCTAAGGCCATGTCGAAACAAGTCTCGACGCGGTCAGCTTGTTCCGATTTGGGCTTCGCATTCCAATCGAATTTATGCAAATGCTTCTTATAGTTCTTAACAGAATCTGGCGACCAGTTCGCTTCCGATGCAATGCTCCCAATGTGAGCAGCAATCCAAAGCAAAGCGGCATCGACTGTCGATTCGGAAGCATCCGCAAGATAGGTCTCAACCCCATGACCTGCACACTGTGCTGCGATCTGCCGACCAGTCCAACCGGCTCCGACAATAAGTATTTTTTCAATTGGACGATTCATTCGAGAAAGCATTCAAAGGAGTTTCAATTCTGCGACTTTGGAAGACTCATCACCGCTTCGACTAACAAAGCGATGATAAGGATCATCATGAAGGTCCGCCATGATTCGCTTTGGAGATCATCGCGGCTTCCGGTTTGTTCTGACAAACGTTTTATCGGAACGCCCTCAAATAATCGATTCCAATCAGCCGTTTCAAGTGTTTTTGCTTCATCTTCCGATATCGGTCGATGCACGGAAACCAGTTTGGAACTCGCTCGAAATACTCCAACGTGACTTTCAATTTGGTTGGAAAGAAATCGGTCCGTCGTTAGTAGCGGCTCCCATTGATCTCTAGAAGGAAGACGCGAGCCGTTATTGGTCGTTTTAAAATCGTCGCCACTGGGCATTCTTGCTTGTGCAGTGTCCTGGATGATCGATTTGAGACTGCGGAGCCCTGACTCCAACGCCCTTTGCACAGCCACATACAAAACAACGCCTGAGGTGTAACCCAAGTTTGAATAGTCCTCGGATGGAAAAGTCCCCCACATTACCGCTTCACCCTGGCCGGATAAAAATCCATTCCCTGAGCCGTAGGCGCTAGCCTCGGGTGGTATGTGGTTAGTTGTAGTTGCGCTCTCACCCGTGGCTAGCGTCATCGGCTCAGGTTTGATCAGCCCAGAGTCTCGCTGAAGAACCGCGAGAGCTCCGATCAGTATTCTCCCGTCGGCAAAACTTGCGATCGGCTTAAGTTTGTTCGCTCTACCACTATCGCCATTCTCTAATAAAGACATAGTGGCAAGCCTTCGCACTTTCAGCTCTCCCATCTCCAAAGAAGCACCATTTTGTGTTGATCGAAGTAAGCCCGTATCGGAAATCCAAGCTGTTGGTGAGATCGGATCAGCCAGCGTTAGCCATTCATCCCATCGAAATTGGCGAATTGATGTTGGCGAAGCTGCGATTTGTGAAATTGCAAGACGATCGCTATTCGTATTTGGCTTCGGTACAACGATTTGTTCGGCAATTACTTCTGGTGGGAAAAACCAAACGGTTCCTCCTCGCTTGATAAAGCTTTCGATCGCATCAAGTAAATTTTCGTTCGGTAAATCAGCTTGCCATACCAGGAACGCAACTCCATCAAGTTGTCGCTGATCAAAGAGGTTCGGCGTTACCGTATTGACCTCGGATTGAGTACTTGCCTCGGAAGGGGATTGGGCGGCAATCATCACAGGGAAAACATTAGTTACACGTTCCGAAACGATGAGTGTTTTCGCGATGGGTGTAATATCGACTGCAAAAAAATCTTCGTTGTCAGCTAGATTGCCATCGCGAGCCAATTGGACTCGCCCCCACGATTGATTCGATGAATTGAGATTACCAGTGTTTGTTGTGTCAGGGCCGTTGCGAGCGATATTGGAAACCGAACCAACGCGAAAGTCTTTTAGTTCGCCTCGTCCGGCAAGTATGTCTACTGAAACTTGTGTTTCGTTTCCTTGCCATGCAATCATTACGGGAACAGTTGTTGAAGAGGATGCCGTGAGGTTTGAGGCAACGCTTGCCAGAGCGTTATTGGTTGAAGTGTCAAGAACTACTATTGAAAGGAGTAGATCGAGCGAAGCTTGTTTAGAAGAACTGGTATCCGCGGCGGTTGGTACCCAGCTCGCATCGGTAACTCGAATAGCATAGTTCGATGCAGGCTGTTCGGGGTATTCGATCGAAGTCCATCTGGTCGTTAATTTTGCATCGCGGAGTCGCTTCCGAATATCGTCCCAACGTGGTGAGTCGACTTTAAAGTTGGTTGCTTGGAGATCAGATACCATCCAGAGTTGAGCTTGACCGGGTTTTTCGCGATCGAGATAAGCTATTGCCGATTCGATCATCGCAGGCCAGTCACAAGCCGCATCGCTGACTCGCAAATTCGGCGATTGAAGCAGAGAGTCCGAAGAGGAAAAGTCGCTCGCTTTGAGAGAGTTACTGTCTACCAGAACCCACTTTGACGCGTTGAAGACTGCAAGTGAATTGGCGAGTTGGCTGAGTGAAGTTTGGTGCTTGGAAAGTTCGTTCTGAGGTCCCGTTGCGAGCATGCTCGGCGAGCAATCCACCAAGACGATAACCGTGTCGATATCACCACCGCTGATCCAGGCCATCAGGCCCGAAGAGATTGGTCGACTGGCAGCCAAGATTAATCCAAGCACTGCCGCGACGCGCATGGCCAAGATCAACCAACTACGCAATCGATCGAATCCTCGATCGAGCGTCTTGGCGCGTAGCAAAAACATCATCGCAGCCCAAGGCTTGGTTTGATACCGCCATTGGTTCACCAAGTGAATCACGATCGGAATCAATGCCAACGGAAGTGCGATTAAAAGCCATGGCTGTAGGAAACCCATTACATTCGACTTCCTTGCCTACCTGTTCCATTGAGTCTCGCGACTAGAAACTCCTTTAACGTCGATTCGACGCTTGCATCGATCGAGACACGCCGATAGTCCGTGCGAGTCTCCAAACAGGTTTGCTGAAGCGAAGAAAGAAACTCGTCGAGCGCGATATGATAACGTTCGCGAATATCAGATGGCTCGGCAAAGATCGATGCGTTCCCTTCCAAATCGGTAAAGCGGGTCGGGCGTTGAAAGTTGAACTGAAGCTCCTCGGGATCCATCAAATGAAACACGGAGACGTCATGCTTGCGAAATCGCAAATGCTCGAAGCAATCTCGCCAGAGTGACGGCTCAGCGAAAAAATCGGAAAACACGATCACCATCGCCCGTTGCGAAACAGTCTCCGCCAACTCATGCAATAGCCTTGGCAAGTGCGTTTCGCCATTGGGGGAAACTTGCGAAACTAATTGCATCCACGAAGCCAAATGAGCAGGATTCCGACGAGGTGGTAATCGATGTGTGATTTCATTCGAAGCACATACCAGCCCCGCCGCGTCGCCCTGTTGAATCGTAAGATATGCGAGCGTAGAAGCCAGTCGCGATGCGTAATCCCACTTGCTCATCCCGACTGAACCGAAGCTCATCGACCCGCTACTATCCAAGATTAAGATACAACGCAAGTTGGTGTCGGCTTCAAATTCTTTTACGTAGAACCGATCCGTACGACCGTAAGCTCGCCAATCCAATCGCCGGAGATCATCGCCTGGGACATACTTCCGGTACTCGGCAAACTCAACACTAGATCCACGATGAGGACTCGTGTGCCGACCCGAGACACCACCAACCATGGCACTGCGAGAAACTAATGGAATAGCCATCAGCCGCGTTGCGATAGTCGGATCAAAAAACGGATACTGGGTTTGCATCTGTCGTAGTGTAACCAAAACCGCGACAAAGGAACCAAGTAACTCCAATTTCCTGATCGCTTATCAGCCACTAAAAACAAGCGATTTACGCTTGCCATACCTTCGTTAGCCACAATAGCATTGACGCGCGTTTGCAAGTTAGCAAAACGCTTCGCGGATTATTACGCTGTCTCGTAGCCGATGTTCGGTGCGAGCCATCGTTCCATTTCTCGGATCGATTTCCCTTTGCGGCGTGCATAGTCCTGCACTTGATCTTGTGTTAGCCGATCAACCGCAAAATACCGACTTTCGGGATGTGCGAAGTAAAACCCGCTTACTGCCGCCGCTGGCCACATCGCACAAGACTCGGTGAGCTTTACGCCAATGTTCTTTTCGACATCTAAGAGCTTGAACAAGATTTCCTTTTCAGTGTGATCTGGGCAAGCCGGATAGCCAGGTGCAGGTCGAATGCCACGATACTCTTCATCGATCAATTGATCGTTCGTGAGTGACTCGTTAGCACCGAATCCCCATTCTTCGCGAGCCTTCTTGTGAAGCAGTTCGGCGAACGCTTCTGCCAAACGATCAGCGATGGCTTTGATCATGATCGAGTTGTAATCGTCGTGGGCCTTCTCATACTCGTGCGCAAGTTCGTCAGCTCCGTGACCTGTTGTGACAACAAAGGTTCCCAGGTAATCCTCACGCCCAGATCCGATGGGAGCAATATAGTCAGCCAGCGAACGGAAGTCGTTTTGACCTTTACGTTCCCACTGCTGGCGAAGGAAATGGAACCGAGTCAGTTCATGACTTCGCGACTCATCGGTGTAGAGCACTACATCATCTCCGTCGGAAGCAGCTGGCCAGAATCCGTAGATTGCTTTGGCGGTCAATTTCTTTTTCGAAATGATATCGAGCAACAAGTCCGTGGCGTTATCAAAAAGTTCTTTCGCTTGCTCGCCGACGTATTCATCTTGGAAAATCTTCGGGTACTTTCCTTTCAACTCCCAAGCATTGAAGAATGGCGACCAGTCAATGAATTTCGCAATCTCCGCGATCGAGAAGTTGTCGAGAACTCGGATGCCAGTGAACTGCGGCTTATCAATTCGAACGCTGGACCAATCAGTGGCAAATCGCTTTCTGAATGCTTCTTGATACGGAACCAGTTTGACTTGCCGAGCCTCATAACTGGCTCGCATTTCTTTGTGAAGATCTTCGTTCTTAGCCGAGAAAGCTGGCTTCAGCTCGGCATTCAACAACGAATCGACCACGCCGACGCTTCGAGAAGCATCCAAAACGTGAACGATTGGCTCCTTATAATACGGAGCAATCTTTACTGCCGTGTGCTTCGCAGAAGTTGTCGCACCGCCGATGAGCAAAGGAATTTCGATACCGCGTCGCTGCATCTCTTTTGCGACGTGAGTCATTTCGTCCAAGCTCGGAGTAATCAGGCCCGACAGTCCGATTACATCAACCTTTTCTTTGACTGCTGTATCCAGAATCTTGTCCGCCGAGCACATCACGCCGAGATCGATCACTTCGTAGTTGTTGCACCCAAGCACTACACCAACGATGTTCTTACCGATGTCGTGAACGTCACCCTTGACAGTTGCCATCAGAATCTTGCCACGGAATGATTGGCTTGCAACGCCGAGGTTCTTTTTCTCTTCTTCCATGAACGGTTGCAAGTAACCGACCGCTTTTTTCATGACGCGAGCGCTCTTGACGACTTGGGGCAAGAACATTTTCCCAGCACCAAACAAATCGCCAACGACGCTCATACCAGCCATCAATGGACCTTCAATAACTTCCAAACATCGAGTGCAATTTTGTCTTGCTTCTTCAGAATCTTCTTCGATGTACTTGTCAATTCCTTGTATCAGTGCGTGCTTCAATCTCTCGGTAACCGGTTTGGTTCGCCATTCGAGATTTTCAAGCGAAGTTTTCTTGGTCAAATCCCCCTTAAAGGATTCTGCAAGCACAAGCATACGCTCTGTAGAATCGGAGCGACGATTCAGAAGAACATCTTCGACATGTTCAAGAAGTACTTTGGGGATTTCTTGGTAGACAGCCAACTGCCCTGCATTGACGATCCCCATGTCCATCCCCGCTTGGATTGCGTGGTAGAGGAATGCGGAGTGCATCGCTTCTCGAACAACTTCGTTTCCTCGGAAGGAGAAACTGATATTGCTTACACCGCCAGAGATTCTTGCTCGTGGGCATTCTCGTTTGATGATCCGACACGCATCGATAAAGTTGACTGCGTAGTTGTCGTGTTCTTCAATACCTGTAGCAACTGTAAGAATGTTCGGATCGAAGATGATGTCTTGTGGAGGGAATTGAACTTCACGGACCAACAGGTCATAGGCTCGTTTGCAGATTCTCGCTTTCTCGCTTGTTTCGGTCGCTTGTCCATTTTCATCGAAGGCCATGACGACCACGGCGGCTCCGTACTGTCGAACCAATCGAGCTTTGCGTAGGAACTCGGGCTCGCCGTCTTTCAGGCTGATGCTATTGACGATAGCCTTGCCTTGGACGTTTTGAAGGCCGGCTTCCAAGACTTCCCATTTGCTGCTGTCGATCATGACCGGCACACTCGCAGCGACATCGTCGCCAGCGATCAATCTCAAGAATCGCGTCATCGCTTCGGCTCCATCTAGCAGAGCGTCATCCATGTTAATATCGATGATTGTCGCACCGTTTTCGACTTGTTGACGAGCGACCTCCACAGCCGCATCGAACTGGTCGTTGCGAATCAGCTTGGCAAAGGCGCGGCTACCCGTGACGTTGGTTCGCTCGCCGACCATCGTGAATTGTGTCTCGGGGCGAAGCGTTGCGGCGAGCGTTCCGCTAAGTCGAGTCCACACGATAGGCTCAGGGTCTTGGCGTGGAGGCATCTTTTGGAGTCGATCGGCGATGGCACGAATGTGATCCGGTGTTGAACCGCAGCAACCGCCTACGATGTTCAGCCAACCTTGTTTAGCAAAATCTTCGATATAGTCGGCCATCGCAGCGGGCCCTAGATCGTAGGCTCCCATTTCGTTGGGAAGCCCTGCATTTGGGTGGCAGGAAATACCTGTTTGAGCGACTTTCGACATTTCCTCGATATCAGCTCGCATCGCAGCAGGACCAACCGCGCAGTTCATTCCGACTGTAAGCAGCGGGAAGTGGCTGACCGCATTCCAGAAGGCTTCGACTGTTTGTCCGCTTACAAAGGTTCGTCCTAGGTTGAATGTGCCGCTAGCCATGACTGGAACTCTTCGTCCAGATTCTCGGAAGTACTCGCTGATTGCAAATAAACATGTCTTGAGGTTGAGCGTGTCGATGGCTGTTTCAGGCAGGAGGATATCGACCCCGGCTTCGACCAAAGCGGCTACTTGTTCTTTGTAGCTTGCAACCATTTCCATGTAGGTCACATCGCGATTGGCAGCATCGTCGACCTTGACGCTGATCGCGAGTTGCTTGGTCGTTGGTCCGATACTTCCGGCAACAAATCTTTTTTTGCCGGGGTACTTCTTTTCGATCCGGTCGACTGCCTTTCGAGCGCAATCAACTGCCGCAAAATTAATCTCGCGAACGAGTTCGTTTGGCAGATCGAATTCGACCATCCCGATTGGACTGGCTCCAAAGGAGTTCGTTTCGACGATGTCTGCGCCGGCTTCTAGATAGGCATAGTGGATATCCGAGATCGCATCCGGGTTCGTAAGATTTAAGATATCGGAGAATCGCACCAAGTCTTTATGGTGCCCTTTAAAGCGTTCACCCCGCACAGTGGCTTCATCCAGCTTCAACCGCTGGATCATCGATCCCATCGCACCGTCTAAAATCAGAAGGCGTTCGCGGATAAGTCCTGGCAGGATATCGACTGGATTCGAAGATTTGAGCATGAGGCAATTATATCGTTGTTGAAAATCGTTGGCTGCTATTGGGAAACGATGCAGTTCGCTATCGAACTAAAGCGGTATCCCGATGAAACCCCGATTTTAAGTGAGCCTTCATAACTTTCCTAGTCAAATAAGCGAGATAGACCATATTGCAACCGATCGACTCAAAGCCCCCAGATGGCCTGGATTTTGTAATCAGAATATGTGTAAAGAATATCTGTGTTTCGTGCCGATTGAGAAGAATGAGCAAGTTGTAAGGAAAAAAACGACTGTAACGAGTTCGCGATCATTGACGCGAAGACTACCGGCTCGACAAACCGCGAAAAGGATTTTGCAAGCATGGCCCGCGAATTTCAAAACATAGGTGGATCTCAGAACGAAGCATCTGCGAAGTCATATCGTTTTGACACAGCCAAACAAGCGGCCAATCGGAGAGCCTCCAGCGAAGTTCCCGTCCTGTTCCGGCTACAAAATCTTCAGAAAAGCCAGGATTTCTCGGAAGCAACGGCTACCGCAACCTCGGAAAAGAAGTCGCCTGAATTGTCTGTAGAGACGAAACATCAAGAAAAGACAGCCGTCGCCGGTGCAGGGAAAGCAGCCACCCTTCAATCCGCCGAGTCCGCGTCTGCCCCCGCAGCAGATTCAGCCGTACCTACACCGAACATCGAACGCCATTTGAAATCTGGCCGTCCGTGGTCGACGAATGTAATCTTGCTCGGAATCGGGTTCGCCGTTGTCGGTTTGCTCTTTAGAAACAGCGGCTCGAAATCCGCACCAGTCGCTAACAATCCAGCAGCAGCAAACGCATCATCGGCTGTTGTCGCAGAAAATCTACCGCAAGCATCCGTCATCACTTCTGCGGATTCGCAATCCACAAAACCAATCGATAGGCTTGTAAAAACAGAAGTCACCAAGCAAGAACCGAGTTTTTCGCTCGAGCCGCTCGCAGCTCCGAAACTTCCTACTCCGATGGTCCTTCCACTCGGCAACGAAGCCAGTGACTCTTTGCACCTTTCGTCCGATCCTGCGAGTTCTAGCAGAGATGCATTGGAGTTTGCGAACTCAGGAAAAAACGCAGACGTGTCGTCTGAAAGCGCCGGAAACGCTTCGGTGGATGATACCCTAAGCTTGGGTAACCCAATTCAATCTTCGATCGATTTCAATCAGCCTTCGCCAGCTCCAAGGTCCTCTTTAAAATCGGTTGCCATTCCAAACTCGGTGACAAATGCGGAACCATTCGTTGAACCGGAGTTCACTCAAACCAATTATGCGAATGGATCGATGAGTGCGACTAGGAACGAAAAGTCCTCGTCAGGTTCAACCGTAATTACCAACCCGCATGTCCTTGCATTGCGAGAATCTACCGCTCCGCCAGCGGTGGCTTCTTCGCAAGTCATCTCCACATCCACGCCCGAACTTGAGACGGAAGAGCTTTTTAAGCTCCGCACTCAACATTATTTGGCAACGATGGAAAGCCAGCAACAAGCGATGGCCATGGGACAACAGCCCATGACGACCGCCCCACAGCAACAACAAGCAACCGCTCAATGGAACCCTGCCTCTGGTACGTTCGGACCAAATGCAACCTTGGTTTCCGGCCAAACACAATCGCGGCCAACTTACGTCGCACCTGCCGTTCAGTCGCCTTCATACAACTACCAACCGGTGCAAACGGCTCCGCAAGGCTACGGTGCTCCTCAAGTCTACAGCACACCGCAATCATACAGTGCTCCTACAAACATCCCAACTGCCGTGAACGATTCGTCATACGCACCAGCTCAAAATCCTGCGTCCACTACGGCGCCTGCTTCTGTTCGCCAACCCTACGTACCGATCTCTGGAAGCTTCAGTCCTGAACGATTTGGGGTGCTTGAAAACGCGCCAATTCCTAACCAGCCATCGTTTCCGACGTCCGACCAAAATTCGACTCCAATTCCTGCGTCCGGTGGATATCAACCACTAAGTCCTCAATTCCAATATCAGCCCATAAACGGGAATTAGGAATACATCCATGAGCCAAATCGATCAAGCGTTTATCAAAGCCTACGCAAAAGACCGCGCACGTGCATCGTCTCCTACTACGAATCCGCAGGCAACGCCACAGCTCAGAACGCAACTAGCTGTACCAACGATTGCAACAACGATTGCACCTCCGATTGCATCGGCACTTGCTCAATCCGGCAATATCTCTCCAACGCAACATTCGCCAACAAGCATTCCAATGGCTACTCAGTCAACCGGAAGCAACCTGTTCGCACACGCTCCTAGTCCGATAGCCCCGCCCCATACGAGTGTAGCACCAACGCATCCAACGGCGTCCTATCCAACGGCGCGCCCCGCAGCGACATCGCAACAAGCTACCGCTCAGCAACAAACTACTACTCAGCAGCAAACTACTACTCAGCAGCAAGATGCAGTGCAAGCCTTAAAGCCGAACCTATCCAAGCCAGAGCCATCGATTCACACCACATCCGCGGCATCGCGACAGCGTTCGTCATCGACGGTTCGTATCGATCCGGCAACAGTTCCAATGACTGCTTCCCCGTTAGAAACCAGCCTCCAGACGACTCGGAAGACCCTTTCCAGCTACTTCCAACAGGCGCGAGGAAACGTCGATCTCGCTCAACCTGCAGCAATCCCGACCATAACAACTCGTTGGAGCAAAAACGAACCACAGGTGTCGCTCCCTGCCTCGCCCCAATTAGCTCCACAAGTAAAATCAGCTCCACAAGCAAAGTTAGCTCCCAAAGTATCAGTCGCACCAGTCGCACCGATTGCTCACGAAAGTGTTTATACTGGGTCAAATCATCAAGTCTTCAACGACTCAGTCGATCGTGGATCTGAATATAACGCTTGGCAATTTCAAGTCGTCGAACGTGGGGTGAAGTCCAATTCGACTTCTGATGGCCCTTCAGCAAGAATTCGAAATCCCGGTAAGCCAAATTCGTTCATTCGCATCGATCGCCCTCATCGCGAATCCCAAGAAACAAACCCATTCACGCGACCGCTTCCCACTCCGGTGCAATTTTTTGTTCAGCCGACTGTTAGGCCGACTGTTCAGGTCCCAAATCAATTAGCAGTTCAACCAGTAATTTATTCCACTGTTCAGGCTCCAACGCAAAGCGTAGTTCAATCAACGGGAAATAACTACTCAAAGACTGTCGCTCCAGTTCCGACTGTAGCCTCAAATCAACAACCGGACATGCAATCGGAAGCAGCGGCGATGACAGCGGCAGTTGCTTCGACAACTGCCGCCTTCATTCATACGCCCGCACCGAAATCCTTCTCGAAGACTGCGTCGACCAAGCCGTTGGCTGAAAACATTGCAAAACTCGCTTTGCCGGTAACACCGACTTGGGAAGTCGATGAATTCCTTTGGCCAGCAACTGTCGCTGGGTTGATGCTGAATCAGCCCGATGCGATTCGTGATATTGGACTCCATCTTCAGCATGCGGCTAGCAAAGGACTCCGAACACTTGCCATCACCAGTGGTGAGCGCGGCGTAGGACGTTCGACAGTTGCTATGTGTATTGCAAAAGCCGTCTCCAAAGCGGGATTGCGTGTCGCGCTAGTCGATTGCGACTGCGAGTGCCCTAGCCTGGTAGATCAGCTTAATCTGGAAGTGGCTCATGGTTGGCAAGAATGCATCCTTGATAATGTTCCACTGGATGAAGTCGCCGTGCATGCGGTTAAGGAAAAGATTACTTTCTTTCCATTGCTTGCTGCTTGGAGCAATTCACAGGTCGAACAACATCAAATACGAATTAATAAACTCCTAAAACGAATTGCTTCGGGATACGACCTTGTCATCTTGGATTGCAATCGAATCCATGGCAAACAGCAAACGCTTTGCGGGCTGGGCGATGAACAAGTTGTTGATGCGGCATTGGTCATCGTTGATGCTCAACTTAGCCTTCGCCAACGTGTCGACGGGGCTATCGAAACGCTTCGACGCAGCAATATCAACTCCATCGGGATTGCCGAAAACTTCCATTCTCAAGGTTGAAGAAAATGTATGAATCTTACTGGAAGCTTACGGAAAAGCCCTTCGAGGATCGTTTAACGTCGCGGTTTTACTATCCGTCGTCCACGCACCAAACTGCACTACTGAAGATTCTTTATGCGATCGAAAATCGTCGCGAAGTGGTGGTGCTATGTGGTCCGAGCGGCGTTGGTAAGAGCCTCGTTCAGGATCAACTCCGAGCACAACTTCCCGAATTCGTCGGTCCGGTTATTTCCTTGCCATACCCGGACCTAGACCGCGATCAGTTGCTCGCATATTTGGCGATGCAACTATCTGACGAAGCAGATCATCAGCAAACAAGCCCTGCTCTTTCCATTCGTCAGATTGAAACCGCGATTCGCAAGGCGAGTCTTGCGAAAAAGCAAATTTTGCTGCTGATCGAAGAAGCCGAGTGGATGGAAGCTCGTGGCGGTTTCGAAGCGCTACGGCTTCTACTGAACCTCGCCAAGGTCCCAACGACGGTCCAAACGACGGTCCAAACGACGGTCCCAGCGAACGTCCCAACATCTGAAAATACTGCCGAAGGAAATACGGTCGAGAACTCCAGCGGACAGACCGGGCTAACGATCCTCATGAATGGGCAGCCGAGCTTGATCCCGCAACTCGAACGTCAAGTATCGTTCAACCAACGAATCGCGGCGCGATGCGTTTTGAATCGATTCAACGTGGAAGAAACCTATTCGTACATCACTCATCGGCTTCGCGCGGCAGGCGGTTCGGCGGATCAAATTTTTGAGTCGGCTGCGATCGATTCGATTCACTTTCTAACTGATGGCGTTCCTCGTCGCATCAATAACCTGTGCGATATGCTGTTGATGGTCGGTTATGCGCAAGAGACTCAAATAATTGGTGCATCGATGGTGGAAGAGGTTCACCGAGATTTGACTCCTGTCTATGCATCATGAACGATGAATCGTTAGTGGTGCTTTCGATACTGACTATTCTGATTGCAGTTGTCGCATTTCTATACTCGTCAGTCGGTCACGCGGGTGCCTCTGGGTTTATAGCGGTAATGTCGCTGACGGGTATGACTCCGGATGCCATTCGACCATCGGCTCTCTCGTTGAATATCTTGGTCGCGACAATCACGTTTATCCAGTTCTATCGCGCTGGACATTTTTCTTGGAAGCTCTTTTGGCCATTCGCAGTCTTGGCGATTCCGATGGCGTTTATCGGTGGTTTTCTGAAACTGCCGTCCGAGTTGTTCAAGCCAATCGTTGGTTGTGTACTCCTATTTTCAGCTTATCGCTTTTTTGTTCGTGCTAGTGACGACCCCGAAGCCGTCTTGTGTCCAGCAAAAGTCGCGTTGACCACTGGGGGAGCGCTTGGTTTGCTGGCTGGTTTGACAGGAACCGGTGGCGGTATTTTCTTGACGCCGCTTTTGCTTTGGAATCGATGGGCGCGAGTAAAGCAAGCGGCTGCGGTCTCGGCGTTGTTTATCTTGTGCAATTCTATCTCTGGTTTAGCCGGTCACATCATTAGCACCAAGACGCTTCCAACCACGGCAATCCCACTATTGGTCGCTGCGGCTATTGGAGGTAGCACTGGTGCTTACCTTGGAAGCAAGAAACTCCCAACGACAATAATAAAAAGATTGCTTGCAGCAGTCCTTGTGATCGCGGGGCTGAAACTTACGATGAACTGGTAAGCTCGAGAGGCAGCTCGTGTAAGAGTCCGTTATCAATCATTG
Organism: Pirellulaceae bacterium; assembly: GCA_031412775.1. Taxonomy (GTDB): domain Bacteria; phylum Planctomycetota; class Planctomycetia; order Pirellulales; family Pirellulaceae; genus JAIYDQ01. Next base: position 13,619 of record JANODQ010000794.1, read on the forward strand.
CGATCCACACCGATTCGGGAATATGCTTGGTCGCAGCACCGACTAACGCAGGGACGCGATCGTGGCGACTGGTACTGAGGGCTATCGATCTAATCCCCGGATGCGATAGCCCATACGAAACGGCAACATCAAACGGACTTACACTGTGTGACTGGCAAACACTCAAGAAGCGATCCCGCCAAGCCAGCTTCGCAGCATCAGATGGCACTTGCGGGTTTATCGGCCTATAGTCAAAGTACTCGGTCTGAGTTGAAGAATGATCGCTGAAAGAGTCCCCACTTGAAGAACCTCGACTTAAAAACCCCCGACTTAGAAACCCCCGACTTAGAAACCCACCGTGCAATACGGCCGAGTTGATGATCGGAATCTTTCGGGCAGCTAAAGAATCCATAAGGTCCAAGAGCTCTCTGGGATGCGACATTACCGTAAAGCTATTGGCGAGCATCACCCAATCAAACTTGCACAACCGATCAAGCTCACGAACAACACGCCAGTCTTTACAGCCAATGCCAATCGCTTGTACCTTGCCTTGCTTTTGTAAATCGTATAAGGCATCGTATGCAGCGAGGATATCATCCAATCTTCGCGTTCGATCAGCAGCGTCTATTGCTGCGGCAAGATACTCGTCAGGGTCATGCACCGAAAGCATCTGTGCTGTGTAGTCACCGAGTAACGCACACCCTTCTTCCCAACATCGCAAAATGCCTTGATAGCTGATGTCCTGAACCGCGTCATGCTTTAACCCAAGCCAAACACCTGGCACGAAGGTAGGTTCTGCTGCTCGCAGTGGAACTCGTCTCCAGCCGAGTTTATTACTTATCAACATTTGCTTCGGATCGATAGCGAGTCGTTTCAATTCCCGACCCAGGACTTCTAAGGCAAGTCCCGCACCGTACTTTCCCGCGCTATCGATCGCAATTGGCGTTCTTGCAACTTGAGCCGGCATGGCATCGAGCCACGCTTGTATTAACTTGCTTTTATCAGAATCACTCGGCAAGACAAACAAGTTACCTAGCGTAGTGGTTCCGAAAACGACTCGTGGAAGTTTGATAGGTTCTATCATTTTATTTAAAAAAGTTTAGCAATCCCTATGTTGTCGAATTGTCTGCCAACGCAGGTGACTCTCGATTCTCTACTGCATGCAAACTTTTCGTTAGTCTCTTGCAGGTGCAAGTCCCAAGTCGATGGTATTAAGATGGTACTAGCCTGGAGGAGAGAATCCCCATTTGATTTGGAGTGCGGCGAGCTCTCG
>JANODQ010000795.1:0-18604 GCA_031412775.1 Pirellulaceae bacterium
TCACCGTGCCTGGGATAGCAAACGCATCTCCTCGAATTGTTGCGCCGTCGAAATCAACAAAGAGAATCTGTTTAGTGCCAGAAATTTCTGCTTCAAACGTATTTCGAAATGCCTGTAGTCGCATCGCATAGCTTGTTGAGGGCCCGCCTGATACTCGAACGAAATATCTCCCATCAGTCGCAATGACGTAGCTAAAGGATCGAGTCCCTCCGGAGCTCAATGGCGACTGCGCTGAGTAAGGGAAATTAGGATCAGCAGGAAGGGGAATCGGAGTAGGATTTACGAAAACCAGGTTGCCTAAAGGATCGTTAAGCGATACGTCATACGGAATGTTTTGTAGCCCAGAAGCGGTAAGACGAAGGTCAAAGATGTCTCCGGCTCGTAGATCTACCGCGTAGTAATCTTCATCGAATAAGTTTGCATTGTTGGTCATCGTCCCCGCGACGTTAATCAACTGGAACTTACCACCGATCGTTCCAAGCGGAATGGGTTGTGCGTTGCGAATCAAATCATTGTTTTCAATTTCCACGATGGATAAAGAGCTACCTGCCAAACCCTCTGGCTCACTAAATCCCGTACTGCTAGAGCTCGCTCCAGTAGATGACAGGTCGGCTCGCCGAGAATACTCAGCCATGCTCATGCCAGGTACAGTGAAGGCGGTAAGCTTACCTATTTGGGGATAATACAAACCATCGGTGAACGGTACCGTAGCCATCAACCGACGGTCTTCGAGTTGTTCGACGACGGGGGTTCGGAGCGCATTCCTCAGCTGGGAGCGTTTCCGAGATTGGAACAAACGAGAAGCTTTGCGATTATTGACAGGTCGCGAATTTGACATAACGTCCCCAGCGAACGAGATAGCTTGCCGCGGCTTGAGTTCGGGTAATCACACCGCAGCGACATAATGTTTGAAAAAACGGGATTCAACGTGAAACGAATGAGAAAAACACACCGCAAACGGGGTTTTTGAGAGCACTGCATCAACGCCTACCAATCGATTCTAATTAGGGGGATTACCCTGTCAACGAAATCGACCATGACTCTGATGCAGTAAAATCGACTTAGGTTCCCGGACTGTAGCGATTATTCCGGCTAGCAAGGGTAAAAGACGAGTGTGTTGCACCAACTTGCAGGTGTTAAACTTCACTTTCAACACTTTACAAAACCACGAACTAAGAAAATCACTGTCTTTTCCCCGCTGCCCACTGCCCACTGCCCACTGCCCACTAGCCACTCCCAACTCCCCCATGAATCCACCCGAATTTCAAAGAACAAGTTTCCTCGGGAATTTGTTGAAGCAAGCCTCTCTCTTCACGCTGGAATCCTTTTGCCAGCGAATGGCGATGGGGCTGAAAGCTGGGGTCGATGTGCTGAAAATGCTTGATTCCGAAGCAAAAGTCGGGTCCGAGCGACACAAGCAAGTCGCCATGACCATGAAAAATCAGATCCGCGGTGGCGAGACTTTGGTGGGAGCGATGAAGCACGCCGGCGACTATTTTCCGCCGATGCTTTTGCAAATGGTATCCGCAGGTGAAATCTCCGGCGGGCTCGATCGGCTGTTCGCTTACATGGCCGCTTACTATCGCGATTTACGGGAAAGTCGCGCTGATTTCTTTCGGCAGCTTGTCAAACCCATGCTGCAACTCGTTCTGGCGTTGGCTGTTGTTAGCGGAATCATCTATCTCCAAGGATTTCTTGCAAGTCCTCAGGTTTCGCAAGAGGAAAAGTTTGATCCGCTCGGCTTTGGACTCAGCGGTGCAAGCGGGTTGGCAATCTTTTGGTTCTTCGTTGGCGGATTCTTGATCGTCGTTGGTGTTGTCGCGATAGGCATTTGGAAGAACGCGATGAATTGTCACCGATGGTTGATTCCGCTGATCTTGCCGGTCCCAATTCTCGGGAGTGTCTTTGCAAATACGGCTCTCGCAAGAATGTCGATGACCCTTTCAATGCTCTTGAACGCAGGCGCCGATGCCGTGGCTTGTGTTCGACAAGCGTTCTACAGCACTGGCAACGAGTACTACATCCAAGGCGAACCGAAAGCAAGCGAATGTGTCCAGAGCGGAATGTCGCTGGCCGAAAGTTTCCAAGCTTCAGGGGTGGTCCCGAATGAATTTGTCGAAGGCGTTTCCATTGGCGAGCTAAGTGGAAATGAAACCGAGTCCCTTGAGAGACTTGCAACCGAATACGACCGACGTGCCAAAGTTGCAATGGGCCAATTGTGCGTTGCAGCAAGCACCGCAATAGCCATTGCAACATCGCTGCTGATTATCTTCCTGATCATTCGCATGGCAATGCAGTATGTCGCAATGCTTCAGAGCTTCATGTAACAAACTGCCACGATCAATGAATTCAATTGGCTGAGTAATGTAAACCCGAGCTCACGCGAGGTCAATCTTCGCGTAGGAAGCATTGCCGAGTGTCTCGCGGATGCCTGCTTTGATTGCGTCAACGATTTGAGTAAGTTCGTCGTTACTTATCGAAAGTGGTGGCATGATGACGACGATGTTTCCGAGAGGCCGTAACCATACGCCATGCTTTTTCGCTACTTCGCAAACGGCTTGACCACGCCGTTGAATCCATGGGAATCCTGTTTTGTGTTGCTTATCAGAAACGAGCTCGATAGCTGCCATTAAGCTTTTTTGGCGAATGTCTCCTACGTGCGGGTTATCTCGCAGGGGCTCTAGCAAGGAAGCAAGATGACTGGCTTTGGATGCGAGCCCCTCGAGAGTTTTCTCTGCTTCAAAAACGTTCAAAGTAGCGATCGCAGCCGCTGCAGCCAATGGATTGCCGCCAAAAGTATGTCCATGAGAAAAGCTCCGTGCTTGAGCATGATCGCCCAGGAATGCTCGCCAGACTTTGTTCGTTGTTAATGTTGCCGACATCGGAAGGTAGCCACCGGTGAGTCCTTTCCCAAGCACAAGAAAATCGGGCGAAACGTCCTCATGCTCGCAAGCAAAAAGCTTACCGGTTCTTCCCATCCCGACCGCAACTTCGTCGGCGATTAAGAGCGTATTAAACTCGGTCGATAAATCCTTCAGGCCACGAAGAAATCCTGGTGGATGCATGACCATACCTGCTGCTCCTTGGATCAACGGCTCGACAATGATCGCAACGATGCTTGCGTGATGCTGCTCCAAGATACTTCGGTACTGATCTAGATAATGCTTGGCAAGCCGGCAGCCGGAACGCTGGGCTGAGCAACCGCAGTTGCGATCGCAATAACTATCGTCCGGAATGTTTGTCGTCGATAATTCATGACGATAGGTGTCCGGGCAAGGGCCACGCAGCACTGAAAAAAGCAATGGTTGAAACAGGGAATGGAATTGGGAAATTCCTCCTACGCTCACGGTCCCTATGGTATCTCCGTGGTAGGCGTTTCCTACGGCAAGAAACGTACTTCGGTCGGGCTCCGGTGCATCGATTTGTTTCCAATATTGAAAAGCCATTTTCATAGCGACTTCGACTGCGGAAGCACCATCGCTGCTGAAGAAAATATGATCTAGGCCGTTTGGAGCAAGGTTGACGATCCTTTGAGCGAGATCAATGGTCGTTGGGTTGCTCATACCAAGCGACGTCACATGAGCCACACGTTGCAGCTGTTCAATGATGGCTGCGTCGATCGTGGGGTGTCGATGTCCGTGGACGTTACACCAGAGTGAACTCACGCCGTCGAGATATCGATCTCCATGAATATCTGTCAGCCAGCATCCCTCTGCCGACTCGATAATCAATCCGTCATAGTCGGCCATTTGCGAAAAAGCATGCCAGAGGACCTCACGATCAATTCGGTAGAGCTCGTCAGGATTGGTGACCAAGTTTTATATGAGATTTCGTTTAAGTTGATCGAGAGAAGAATTGGATTCGCCCGGCAGGCGAACCCTACTACCATTTGAGAAGAACCGGTGCCCCTTTGCGAACACCCAGCATCATGGTCGCCGAGTCGCCGACCAGGTGAAGGCGAAGCGAACTGTCTGACCCTAGGACCGCAATCAGTGTCATCGGTGGTTGCTGGTGGTCTGCGGGGAAAAGTCCAAACGTTTCGTGCTCTTCATCGACAACGACTTTGAGTGATTCGTCCCGAGGTGCTGAGCTCAGTTGGTCGACGGAAATATCGGTGACTAAATCTCCATCCGGCGTAATTTCAATCACGTTTCCAAATATGGTTTTTGACATGTCGCCTGCCTGGGAGGAGAGCACTTGAGGTGAGACACTGGGTTTCGAACACTGGGTTTGAAACACTGGGGGGAAGTCAGCGAACGAACTTCCGATATTATAGTGTGCATGTGTCCCAGGCTAAAGATGGGGATCGGCTCAACCTCAGGGTGATGAAAAGGGCAGTTTTCCTGAGCCGTAGGCGCTAGCCTCGGGTGCTAACGGGCAAATCGTGGCAAAATCGAAACCCGCGGCTAGCGCCATCGGCTCAGTCCTATCCTTGCGGTTTTAGTCGAGCTGTAGTTCGAACTGCTTTTTCGGAGACGATTCGGTTGACGGCGTTTAACATTGCGAGAATCGTCGATTCGACCGTGTCGGTAGACAGCCCAACACCTCGGTACGATTCCCCGTCATGTTCGACTTCCACCGTAACTTCGCCCAACGCGTCGCGGCCGACCGTTGCGCTTCGGACCTTGTAGTCACGACAGATGAATTTAACGCCCGTGATCCGCTCGACCGCCCAAAAGGCTGCATCGATAGGGCCATCGCCTTCTTGAACTTCTTCGGTGAACTGGTCATCTCCGTGTTTCAGAGTAAGTCGCACTTTGGGCTGCAGCAAGGTGCCGCTGGTGACTTCAAACGAAACGAGACTCCACGCTTCTAAAACCTTGCCGCTGATTTGTTTTTGGATCAGCGCCACAATGTCTCCGTCGTAAAGCTCTTTCTTTTTATCAGCCAAGATCTTGAACTGATCGAAAACCTCTTGAAGGTGCTCGGCAGTTAAGTTGTAACCAAGATGACGAGCTCGATCCGCAAGAGCCGCGCGACCGCTATGCTTTCCTAGGACCAAGTCTGTCTTCTGAAACCCCACATCTTCGGGCCGCATAATTTCATAGGTCAACGGATTCTTCAGCATTCCATCTTGATGGATTCCTGATTCGTGTGCGAAAGCATTGCGACCTACGATTGCTTTGTTTCGCTGGACTTCCATCCCTGTGATCTTCGAAAGTAAGCGGCTCGTCGGGACCAATCGTTCGGTGACAATTCGCGTTGTGCAGTTAAATTTGTCAGCCCGAGTTTTCATCGCCATGACCACTTCTTCCAAAGCACAATTCCCCGCGCGTTCACCGATGCCGTTGATCGTGCATTCGATCTGCCCTGCACCGGCTTGGACAGCAGCCAACGAATTAGCCACGGCCAAACCCAAGTCGTCGTGGCAATGGACACTGATGGTCGCCTTGTGAATGTTTGGTACGCGCTCGAAAAGCAACTTAATCCGATCGTACATTTCGATCGGCGTTGTATAGCCAACGGTGTCCGGAATGTTGATCGTTGTCGCGCCGGCTTCGATGGCTGCTTCGACGACTTCGCATAAAAAGTCATGTTCAGTTCTAGCCGCATCTTCGGGTGAAAATTCGATATCGTCGCAGTAGCTGTGCCCGCGTTTGATCCCCGCAACGGCTCGCGCGACCAACTCCTCTCGAGTCATTCGCAATTTGAATTCACGATGAATGGCACTGGTCGCGAGAAAGATATGAATGCGAGGCGATTGAGCAACTTTCAATGCTTCCCAAGCTCGATCAATGTCGCCATCGTTGCATCTGGCCAAACCACAGATAGTAGCACCTCGGATGTTGAGCGCGATGTCTCGCACCGATTCAAAGTCGCCCGGCGAAGCGATCGGAAATCCTGCTTCGATGACATCGACTCCCAAATCAGCAAGAGCCTGAGCGATTTCCATTTTCTCCGGTGCGTTCATGCTGCATCCGGGGGATTGCTCTCCATCGCGAAGAGTCGTGTCAAAAATCTTAATGCTTCTGGCTGGTGATTTTTGGTGCGATGTCGTTTCGGACTGCGAATCGGCCTTCGTTTTTTCGATCGGGTTCGTATTCACAATATTGGTCGTTATGTCTTTCGAGTGTACTGGGCCAAGGCGTACTGATGAAATGTCAATTTTCCTGAGCCGTAGGCGCTAGCCTCGGGTGACACAGGGCAAACTTTGGCAAAGTCGATACCCGTGGCTAGCGCCATCGGCTCATTTTTCCATCAGGCCAAGCTACGGATATACCATCTCACATGTCATCGCCAGGCTAAATCGCCATTCGAACCGCGAACAGCACTTCGTCAGACAGTTTACGAAAAAACCGAACCTCAGGTAAACCGCAAGCGAATTTTCTTAACGAAACATCGCAAGTTTTAGAAAGACACTCGCGATTGCGCGAATGTTCATGGTTAATTTGCATCCACTCGCTGTTGATGTTGCCGAACGATCGTTTGCATCTTTGGAGTTGGAATGCTCTCTTTAGAATGAACGAGGTCTGTGTTCGAACCCGTTTTTAAACCTGTTTTTAAATCTTGGGAAGGCCGCTCGGACTCGCCCGCAGATTCTGTACTGGGTTGGCTTAATGAAAGTGTCATTTTTCCTAAACCGGAGGCTTTAGCCTTGGGCGTTACCTGGCAATCTGTTGCAGCGTCAAAACCCGCGGCTAGCGCCGTCGGCTCAGTTTTCATCAGCCCAGCCGCAGACTCTCTACTGGGCTGGCCAGGGCTCGATGCTTCGAATTGGACCGCAAGCTCTTTCCATTCGCAGATCGACTGGACAACTCCGGGAAGCGATTTTGAGCCCATCTTTAAGTAGAGCTTGTGTCTTCTCGCCTCGATCGTACGTTGGCTGACAGCGAGCTTGGTCGCGATCGTTTTATTCGGGATGCCTTCCAGAATCATCTCCAACACGGCTTTTTCCGGCGGAGTCATTGAGGCCTTCTGAGTGTTCAGAACTTGGAATCGCTCAAATCGCGACAAAACGGAGTCCGCTTGTGCAAACGCGGCGCGTAGTAATCTGGCTATGCGATCTTCAGGCGAAATTGTCTCTGCGTATGCGAAGATTGACTGAAGCATCCAATCAACAATCAGATCCGTCGGAGCATGATTTCCGAGGCAAATGATGGTCGGCTGGTTTCCGTATGCGACTACTTTGCCAATTCTCGCTGCTAGGAGTTCCGCTGAACTGGAAGAATCACCGCCTGTTGCATCTAGCACAACAACGTGTCCCGGAAGTTGCCGACCTAGGACTTGGTAGTCCGCGTCACTTGCAATTTTATGGTTTTGAATTCGGAACAGCGAAGCCAGATTCCTCGATAACTCACTCGTGTTATCTGGGATGGGGCTGGTTAACCAAAAGCAATTCGACTGGTAGGTTTCGGTCATCGTTTTACGCTCACGTCATAAAATGGGTGCGAACACTTGATCTCGGAGCCGGATCAGTAGGGCTGTCTCTTGTTACGCGACGAATGTTGCGATAAACCGAAGCATTTTTTGCAAAACGCCAGAAATTTTGGCATACTGGTGATGCCCGAACTTGGGAGGAAGCTGGCGGTGGGGGGAGGTGCAATATGCAGCTATCTTCGCATAGCACAGATGGTACCAAGTTCCCCCTTGCGAGACCATAAAGATATATTAAGTTCCCGAAAGGAATAGTCGAACGGTTGTCTATCCGCAGGAAGTACTATCCCTTTGTCTGAGCCTGATGCCAGTTACATGAGCGCAATCCCATGACAGCCGAAGAATCTCTACAACCGCCAGCCGATCACGTGCAGGAGATTACGCGTTCTGCTGAAGACCAGATTCGCGTGGATGAAACCTATGATGCCATGCGTCGCATAGCCAACAGCTATTTGAGCAACGAGTCGCCAACGGTTTCGCTTACGCCAACGGTTTTAGTCCATGAGGTCTACATGCGATTGGTGCATCAACGCAATGCGGTTTATCATTCCAGGGCTCACTTCCTGGCAATCGCAAGCACGATGATGCGACGCATTTTAGTGGACCACGCCCGTTCTCGCGCTCGAACAAAACGAGGTGGTGAATATGTGCGAGTCAACTATGATATGGATCTGGCTTTGTCCAAGTCGAAGGACGCCGACGTTCTCGCGTTGGAGGAGGCCCTAGTGGAGCTAACTCAATTGGATTCGCGACAGGGCCGAATTGTTGAAATGCGATTTTTCGGCGGGATGACTGTTCCCGAAGTCGCGGAGGTTTTGGGATTATCCACACGAACGATTGAAAATGAGTGGAAAATGAGTCGTGCGTGGCTTCGTAAAAGATTGGATAATCTTGATTGATGACACCTGAGCTGTTCTCGAAAGCGAAAGGTCACTTCCTGTGGCTCATTGAAATGGGCGAAGAGAAACAAGCCAAGGAGCTCGAGTTACTTCGTCTAGACGATCCCGAGCTAGCCCGGGAAGTTCGAAGCTTAATCGACAACCATATCTCCAAGACGATCATCAAGAACTCTGTTACGACAACGCAAGGTTTAGATGAATCCACCTTCGGTAGAACTGGGACCCTCGCATTTCAGCGGGTACGATCCAAGTTACTGGGCGGGCTTTTTCCGATCCTAACAGCCATCTGTGCATCGGCATTTTTGGCAGTACTTGGTTGGGGCTTACAGTCAATTTTGCAAAGCCAGCTTGCCGCAACTACTTCGTCTCAGCTCGAAACAGTCTTGGATCTCGAACAACGGTTGCTCGATCAATGGAAGCAGGCAGCAACACTGAAAGTGGAATCTTGGGTACGCTCAACCACCATTCGCAACGCAATCTCGGAACTTGTCGCATTAAGCAAGGATTCTTCGCTGAACTCCAATGAACTCCGCGAAAAATTGATGAACTCGCCCGCCCAAAAGCTGCTTGAACAAGAAATCAACGCACTATCAGGCATTCCATGGGTTCAATCCAACCCAGCAGAAAATGGTCAACGTTATGCAGTGTGGAATCGTGACGGAACCACGCTCAGTGATTGGAATCGTCGTGAGTTTCCTTCAGCGGTTGGGCAAGGAGTTTCGCCTGACGGCGCAGCAAAGCTGAATCGAGTTTTTCAAACGCTCTCTTCCAATGCTCGTTCAGCCTTTGTTTACCTTCCGAGAGCGGTGGAAGATAATCGCATCACTGCCGAGTATCCAATGGAAACGAAACGCCTTCAAGTCCAAGTCATCACGGCGGTTCATGACGAAAACGGAGTTCCGATCGCCGCACTGATGATTCGCGATCAACGTATCACCGATGATTTCGAGGCGGCCATTAAAAGCGCTCGATTCGATGCGACAGGCGAGTGCTACTTGATGGATATCGATGGATGGATGATCAATGAACCCAGAAGTGTAGAACGGATGAAGGACTTCGATCTGTTTGGCGAATACTGCCGAGAATCAGATAACCGCTATATCGTTCGAGTCGCTGATCCAGGCGGAGATGTTTTTGCTGGGCACACACCAGGTGATCCAGTGAAGCAGTGGGTACGTACCAAGGCCGCCCGAGTAGCACTAGATAAGCAATCGGGCATGGATATTCTTGGCTATCGCGATTTCGCGGGGCGCGCTGTCGTCGGTGCTTGGCGATGGGACGAAGGATTACAAGCTGCAATCATCGTAGAACAGACCAAGAGCGAGGCTTTTCAAACGCTGGATATCGTTCATCGGGTGAATCGTATCGCTTGGGGAATACCTTTGTTAATAGCCTTAGGTTTGGCCGCCGTTTCAGGATTGCGGGCCCGATTGCGTTATGGAAAACCACCGCTGCAAATCGGTGCTTACAAAGTAAATGAAAAGATTGGTGAAGGCGGGCTTGGCATTGTCTACAAAGGTCAACATCGGCTTTTGGGACGCTTGGCAGCAATCAAGCTGCTTAAGGTTCAGTCGACGAATCCACAACTCGCAAAACGATTCGAACGCGAAGTTCGTATGGCTTCGAAGCTTGTTCATCCTAATGCAATTAGTATCTTCGACTACGGACTGTCGGACGAGGGTGAGTTCTATTATGCGATGGAATATATCCCAGGAGTCAATCTTTGCGAGTTGATGATGTATAACAAAGCGATTCCCCTAAGTCGCTCTCTACACATGTTGGTGCAAATTTGTGGTGCTATTCGTGAAGCGCATCTCGCAGGGATCGTGCACCGCGACATCAAACCTCAAAACATTATGGTCTGCTATCGAGCCGGGATCGCTGATGTTATCAAGGTACTCGACTATGGACTTGTCAAATCCTTTGTCGATCACACATCCAGCGATACGACGGTGACAAGCGTCTTGATCGGAACGCCTAAGTTCATGGCTCCCGAACGCCTAGAAACTCCTTGGTTAGCCGACCCGAAAATCGATATCTATTCGATCGGAACGGTTGCGTATTATCTTCTCATGGGACACACTCCTGCTGTGGGGATTGCGCTAAATGGGATGTTAGAAGCAATGGCCAGTGCGCAGTCTCCGTGCCGAGAACTTGCTGGACAAAAAGCATTTCAAGAGCTGGTTCGCCTAATTGATTTTTGCGTTTCGGCCGAACCGTCCTTGCGTCCCGGATCGGTTGGAGCCATCATCGATGTTCTTCAGAAAGTTCAAGAGTCTTATCCTTGGCAACAGGCCTCGGCTGAAGCTTGGTGGATTGAACACGAAGCCAACCTTATGCAATTTACAGCCAACTTACGCGAGGGAAAGCCCACCGCTATTCCTAGCAATCATCCAATCAAACATCCAGCCGACAGTCCAATCGGTCATCAAGAAGAGCACTTAGAAAAGGGTTAGTGTTGAATGCCCCATTCCATATCATCTGCGGTAGTTTTACTAAGCGGCGGACTCGATTCGGCAACCGTATTGGCAATTGCAAAGCAGGCTGGATATGCGATCTATGCGATCAGTTTTCGGTACGGACAAAAACATAGTGGAGAGGTCGCACGGGCACGAGCTTTAGCGGAATTCGCAAACGTAACTCAGCATATCGTCGTCGATATCGACTTGAGCGTTTTTGGTGGGTCTGCTTTGACGGATAAGTCACTTGTAGTTCCAAAATCGGATTCGGTAGAAAACATTGGCTCAGAAATACCTATCACGTATGTCCCTGCCCGAAACACGGTTTTTCTTTCGTTCGCACTAGGCTGGGCTGAAGTCCTCCAGGCCAATAACATTTTCATCGGTGTCAATTCGCTCGACTACAGTGGCTACCCAGACTGCCGCCCAGAGTTTATTCAAGCGTATGAAAAAATGGCGAATCTAGCAACGAAAGCGGGTGTGGATTACACATCCAAGCAAGTCGGCCAACCGATTCGAATTCAAACGCCGCTTATATCCATGACAAAAGCAGAGATCATCAAACAGGGGCTCGCGATGGGTGTCGACTATTCGAAGACGTTCTCGTGTTATGATCCGATCATTGTCAGTGACGAGCAACGCGACATCGATCGATTAGCGTTTAACGAATTGGCTTGCGGTCATTGCGACGCATGTTTGCTGCGGCTTCGAGGCTTCGAACAAAACGGTATCCCGGACCCAGCCGCTTACGTCAGCTAAGCAATCCAATCGTGGATGACTCTTCCGTGAACGTCAGTTAAACGGAAGTCTCGACCCGCGCTGCGATAGGTTAGTTTCGTGTGATCAAATCCCATCAATTGCAAGATGGTTGCATGGAGATCATGAACGTGGGTACGCTTCTCGACGGCTTTGAATCCAAACTCATCTGTGGCGCCGTACATTTGGCCTCCTTTGACACCACCACCGGCCATCCACATGGTAAATCCGTAGTGATTGTGGTCGCGTCCGCTGAGCGTTCCCTTGTTAGATCCTTCCTTGGGTAGTTCTACCGTTGGTGTGCGACCAAACTCGCCACCCCAAATGACAAGCGTTTCATTCAGGAGTCCCTGTTGCTGTAGATCAGTCAGCAAGGCCGCTATCGCTTGGTCACTCTCCTGAGCAAGTTTGCGATGGTCTCTTTCAATATGATCATGGCTATCCCAAGGTTGCCCCTCGCCATGCCAGAGCTGAACCATTCTGACTCCACGCTGAACTAACCGTCTTGCAATAAGAGCTTGTTTGGCTTGAACGCCAGGTCCGTACATATCGAGGATATGTTTGGGTTCCTTAGAGGTATCAAACGCGTCGGTTGCTTCGCTTTGCATTCGATAAGCCAATTCCATCGATTGAATTCTCGCTTCGATGAGTGGATCTTCTTGGCGAGATTTTTGATGATCCGCGTTGAGCATCGCAAGCAGGTCAAGTGCCTTACGCTGCCCATCGAAGGTCATCCGATTGTTTGTTACGTAGTCAATTAAGTCTTTCGCCTCGCTCTTTTTGGGGTCAACATAGGTACCCTGAAAAATGCCAGGAAGAAATCCCGATTGCCAGTTTTGTGATTCCTGAATGGGATACCCGCCAGGACACATCGCGATGAACGAGGGCAAGTTTAGATTTTCGCTTCCAAGACCATAAGTAAGCCACGCCCCGAGGCTCGGGCGGACCAATCTAGCTTCGCCCGTATTCATGAGCAAAAGCGATGGCTCGTGATTCGGTACATCTGCGTACATGGAGCGAATAACACATAACTTGTCAGCATGAGCACTGGCCGTCTTTGCAAACAGTTCGCTGCAATCGATACCACTTTCGCCGTAACGATCAAACTTGAAGGGAGATGGGTAGATGTTTCCTGTTTTTCGTTCCGTTTTCGGCGAGCCTCCAGGCATCTCTTGTCCTGCGTACTTTTGTAATGCTTCCTTCGGATCCCAAGTATCTACTTGCGAAGGCCCTCCGTTAGCAAATATGTGGATGACATGCTTGGCTTTTGCGGGGAAGTGCGAGGGCTTGGGTAAGAGTGGATTGCTACTTGGCTTGCTATCAGCAGAAGCAACGTCCAGTAAACCAGGCAATGACAATGCACCTAAGCCCATACCGCATTGCGAAAGCATTGAACGTCGGTTAATTGGATACATATTCTAAGTCGTCTCAAAAATAAAAATCTAACGCGACGCGCCAGCTAGCGGTATCTACACCAATATAATTGGTCGTGTGATGCAACCATGCGGTTGCGTTTCGTGTTATTAATCTACGAAGCAAAATTCATTCGAGAGAAGAAGCATTTGCGCGGCTTGTTGCCATCGATCGAGTGATTGTGGCAACGTCTGCATAAAGTGCTTGCTGCTATCGTAAGTGAGTGGATCTTGCTCATATTGAACTTGGCAATTCCACTTGAAACTATCGTTGCTAGAGTTCTCTTTTGCATCGATAATAAAATCAATCGTCTCACCTTTTTTTATGCTAAACGGTTTGGTCTTGGCTTGAGTGTCACTGTGGAAAACTTCCCAAGTCCCAAGGACTTGATCTTGATTTGCGATGACGATGCCGCGCACACCGTCCCCTTTTTCTGAAGCATGTTCCAGTTTGCCACGGATGTTTACTTTGCCGTCTCGGGGTGCAACCCAACGACGAATGGCGCATCGATCAAGGCCCGCTCCGGAATGGCCACCCTCAGCCGATAGGCTGACCCATCCAAGCTCTTTATCGGGTAGCTTCCCAGCGGAGCCCATCCAGCTTTTCTCGCTGAACATTGGAAGCCGTTGAAAGGCATCGATTCGATTTAGTTCTGTGTTGAGCGTTCCGTAACCATAATGCCATGTATTCTCTGGAGTCATTGGAATTTCAACGATTGCGTTTTGGCAAAAGTCAACTATCGCTTTGCGTTCAACGGCAGTCGGAGCCCTGGCCAAAATGCGTTTGAAAAGATCTCCAACTGCATCCGCCGACTTTGCGTCCGAGGCTTCCTTATTCGGCGTCTCTGTTTTCGTAAAGCGGTCCAGCAGATTCATCATGATATCGCTGTTCATTAACACCAATCCTTGTTGTGGAACGGTAGTTTCATTTCGTTGAGCAACGTGGGCATCCGGCGAAGCAAAGTCAAACGTGCGGAAAAGTGATGGTAAATTCTGGCGATCGATATAGGCATAGAGCGTACGTCGATCTGAGAACGGAGTTGATTCAATTTTGACGCTTGGGCCACCGACCGCTTGATCAAGCGTTCCTGTCGCCAACAACAATGCATCTCGAAACGATTCAAAATCCATTCGGCGGCGTTTGGCTTTCCAAAGATAGCGATTCTCGGGGTCGATCGCATAGGCATCCTCACGATGGCTGCTTTGCTGTTTGTAAGTGCGTGTCAAAACGATCGCTTGAATCAGTTTTTTCGTACTCCAACCTTCGTGAACAAAGTTAGATGCCATGATATCTAAAACATCGTGTTGCACCGGAGCTTCGCAGCGTAGTCCAAAGTCGCTTGGCGTGTCGACGATGGGTTGTCCAGTTACCCAAGTCCATAGGCGATTGACGTAGACTCGGGCGGTAAGCGTCTTGCAATCTTCGACCATGGACCGTGCTATCTCGAATCGGCCACTTCCGGTCAACATCTTGGGTGCTTCCTCGCCCAAGATTCCGGTCAAGAACTTTCGCTCGACATCGGGGCCTGGGTTGGCTTGGTTACCGCGAAGAAACACGAAGACTTTATCTTGCTTTGGCTTGTCGACCATGCGAAGCGGCGAAGGCTCTCCGCCTGGCTCTTCGCTTCCTACGAAAGCGGCTCGCATCGAATAGTAATCTGCTGCCGAAACCGGGTCAAATTTGTGATCATGACAGCGAGCACATGCAACTGTGATTCCAAGGAATCCTCGCGACACGACATCGATGCGATCATCGGCAACATCGTTCTTGTTATTGAGAAAGCGACGCCCCAACGTCAACATCCCCATCGCATCCAAGTGCCCCTTGGAATTGTAAGGATCTAATTGGTCAGCGACGATTTGGTACTTCAGAAATTCATCGTAAGGCAAATCCGCATTGAATGCCCGAATGAGCCAATCACGATACCGATAAGCATAGGGATACTCCCTCTCTTCTTTGAATACATAGCCCTTGTTATCCGCATACCTTGCTACATCCATCCAACGTCGAGCCATGCGTTCGCCAAACGCAGCCGAATCTAGCAGTTCCGAGACCAGTCGCTCATACCAATCTTCACCTTTGTCACTTAAGATTTTTTCGATTTGATCGAAGGTAGGTGGCAGACCGGTAAGATCAACGTAGAGACGTCGAATCAACGTTCTGCGATTGGCGAGCGGTGAAAACTTTAAGTGGTTCTTCGCGAGCTTCCGTGCGACACGTTTATCTATTTCCTTAGAAAGATCCAACGGGCTGAGACCGACACCTTCTTGCTTGCCTGGTTCGTCGATGAAAGCCTGATATGCCCAGTGCGATTTCGCTTGCGACTGTCGATCTGAAAAGCTGCTTTTGTGTGTTGTTGCGACGGGCTCATCAGGTCGCGGGTCTTCTGCTCCGTCTTGTATCCATTGCTTGATTGAATCGATCTCTTCTTGCGTCAGTTTGCCTTCGGGTGGCATTTGCAGTTCCGAATCGTCGTACTCGATGGCTCGAACGAGTCGGCTCTTACCGGGCTCCCCTTTGACGATCGCTGGACCTTGAGAACCACCGCTGAGCATGCTGCTGGGCGTATCCAAACGAAATTCACCGCCTCGATTTGCCTCGTCCGCTCCGTGGCAGTCGTAGCAGTGCTGGACCAAAACCGGACGGACTTTTGTTTCGAAAAAATGGACCTTGTCCGCAGCGACCGATTTCTCTGCTTCAGCCGAAACTGTCCCGGGCAATGAAACGATAAAGGCAAGGCATAAAACAACAGCAAGCAACGCAGACGCAAAGGAGCATCCGCAAGCCTGAATTGAGGACCTCAGCGGTGAACAGATCAACGCCATGATATGGGGAGCCTACTAAGTCGAACCGGGGATGTTCGCGAGGGAGTGAAAGGTGGGATTGCAACTACATAGTATACTTTCGATGCCTAGCCTGCGGCAAGTGTTTCCTCTAGGATAGGTGGCATCGGGCATCCAAGGGCGTCGGAAATTACTCGCAAAAGTTCTAGTTCGCTTAATTCCACCTTCCCATCGGCGGCAATGCAGGCAGAAAACGCGGCTAACATCCCCTTTTTTGTCGAACCTTTAGATTTTTCCAGTACATCCAAGGCGGCATCTAGAGCTTTTAAAGTGCAATTTTCGCGTGGCAAAATAGTCAAGGCTTTGCCAGTAAACCGCGACTGCTTTAGCCCTATCGCAAACGAGTTGGCTGCGTGATCCGCGACGCTTCCAACGTAGGCGAGAGCGGAAAGGACGACGTGAAATGCACTCGGTAAAGATTGCTCGCCTCTTGAATCACTTTTCGATTGACCGTTATCATCCAAGCGATTCACTAGCCGCTTGGTAATAAATCTTTGAATTGCAAACTCGAAAATGGTCCACTTGCGATCCGCCTCAATCAAGGCACGTACCGTTTTACGAAACGTTATAACCTGCTTGGGAGACATTTGATGTAGCGCGGGCAAGGCCAAGCAGGCAAGCGGTAGTCGTTGCTCGTCGTCTAACAGGTCGACTTGATTGATTACTCGATTGAGCTCGTGGTTGATGCGAGGGTCCGCTTGGATTTGAATCGTTTCCAATTGCTTCGCCCGAATTGGATCGGAACTCGGTGCAAGCAAGAGCGCGTAGATGATTGCGACAGCACCGAGCGGATCACGGATGTCTTCGGATATTATTGGAGCCAACTCATCAACCAAGTTGTGCGCATGCGCAAGATGTTCTGGACGAGGCTCGCCAATGTGGCTCACTGCCTGGTCCGGTTGGCGTTCATGCTGATCCGCACCAGCCAAAGCCGCTCGATGGACTCCGCCAGTTGCTCCCAGTGATGTAGCTCCACCAGATGCGATGGAACTAGTCGCTGTTGATCCGCCTGCAAAAGACGCTCTTGCCATCGCAAGTGAATTGGGGTTGATCAATTCGGAAAGCGTATGCGTCACAGGCTCGGTCTTTGAGAAGACACCCTGAAATTTTGGTTCAATTCGCTTGATTCGCAACGGCAATGGTGGATGTGTCGCAAACAGGAACGACGAGACTCCTTCACCAAAGAACATGTGACTGGACTCGCTAGCTCTTGCATTCGTAAGTTGCGCGTGCTGCTTCCAACCACCGATCCGTTTCAGCGCATCAGAAATCCCATTCGGGTTTCGTGTGAATTGAACTGCAGACGCATCGGCTAAGAATTCTCGCTGACGTGAAACGGCAGACTTGATCATGTTCGCGAAGAAAACGCCAATATAGCCAATCACGATTAACGCCGATCCAGCAACGAACAAGGCAGCCATGATCCCCGCCGCTCCCTTGCTATCATCGCGATTGGAAGATCCGCGGAAGGAAGCCAAGCTCAAATATCGAATAAACAAAAATCCGATCAACGCGATCAAAAGAATACCGTGCAGCAATCCCATCAAACGCAAGTTCAGTTTCATATCGCCATTGAGAATGTGGCTGAACTCGTGAGCAATCACTCCCTGCAACTCATCACGACCGAGCGTCGTGATTGCTCCTCGGGTAACTCCGATCACCGCATTCTGTGGACTGGTTCCCGCAGCAAATGCGTTGATGCCGTTTTCGTCTTCAAGGATATAAACCGGAGGGACAGGAGTTCCCGACGCGAGCGCCATTTCTTCAACGACGTTCAGCAAGATTCGCTCGTCCAAAGCAGTTGTGTTTGCAGGGACTTTGACTCCACCCAAAGAGATCGCCACCGTTTCGCCATGTCCACCCAGCATCCAAATCTTATAGAGACTTCCCGTGGCGATGATGATGCCGACAACAACCACGACGCTTCCAAGCAATTCGGGATGCCAGCCACCGAATGGAATCGGCTGGTCTGTATCCTTGGTGCTAAAGACGAGAATAGCCAGAAGAGCGAAATAGACACCCGCAATGATCAGGATAATCGCAAGCGTAAAGTAGATCGTTAGCAACACCGTATTTCGGCGTGCTCGCTCTTGATGGTCAAAAAAATCCACAGCTAATCCTCGTCAAAGTAAAACTAGGCAAGTGGCAGTTTGGGATCTACCAGACGTAGTTTTGGGCCACTGTCCTGAACAAATGTGTCCCGAAGAAAATGTCGCGAACAAAAACTTGGCCGGGACAATCGTCCCAGCCTACGGTACTTTTTATTTCGCAGCTTGCTTTAGAACGAGACTTTAACTGCTTCTCGCTCTTGCTGAGCCGTGATCTCGAAGAAACTCGCTCGATCGAATCTTCCAAATCCAGCAACCAGGTTGCTTGGGAAAGATTCGCAAGCAGTGTTATAAGTTGCAACAGCATCATTGAAGGCTTGTCTAGCGAACGACACTTTGTTTTCGGTGCTGGTTAGCTCTTCTTGCACAGCCAACATGTTTTGATTCGACTTTAAGTCAGGATATGCTTCTGCAAGTCCCAAGAACTTTGTCATCGAACCCGCCAAAGCAACTTCAGCAGTCGACAAGTTTTGCATCGCATTTGGATCGCCAGGATTAGCGGCTGCCTTTTGACCGGCTGACATGGCCGTGTTTCGAGCGTTGATAACTGCTTCCAACGTTTCGCGTTCGTGAGTCATAAACGCTTTAGCTGTCTCGACAATGTTAGGAATCAAATCGTATCGACGCTTAAGCTGCACGTCGATCTGCGCAAACGCATTTTTGAATCGGTTCCGTAAAGCAACTAAATTGTTGTACAGCGAAACAAGATAAAACAAGAATAGCAGGACTATCCCGCCAAAAATTAGCAGACC
>JANODQ010000796.1:0-11037 GCA_031412775.1 Pirellulaceae bacterium
TGCGATCCAATTTCGGAGCGTTCCACGACCCATGCTGGCTCGAATCGATCCGCTCGATGGCTTCCACGATAATGGTTGCTAATTGATTGCAGAGAATCTTGTGTTCGTTATTTGCAGTGCGCAGCGTCGCTATCTGGCGAAAAACGACGACGTTCCGCGACAATGTCTCTTTCGTTGTTCGAGAGATCATCGAGGTCAGGGGATCGGCGAATCCCGACCAGCCTTGTTTAGATATCCATTTAAGTAAGCTTATTGACATTGAAAGGGTTGGGTCTTTCGCCATGACTTCTTCGATCATGCGTCCGACCAGTCGCGGTTCGTTTAGTTCTGCCAGCGACATCCATATCGACTCGCGATCCGAAGTGTCCTGCTTCATTGCATCGGGTTCGCTAGGATCCCAATCGAAGTCTGATCGGCTCTGATGCCAAGTTTCGATGATCTGCTCAGCAAAGCTTCGGCACTCGACACGTCGCTCTTCTTGGCCTTTCTTCGTCTTCTTGACCTTGGCAATCATTTGGTTGAGCCCAACGAGAGCAGCATCGGTTCCCGCATCACACCAAACTTGAAACTGATGACTTCGCGGCCAAAGAATAATCGCGGCTCGATGATACCATCGTTCTAAAGTCATCCCGGCATTGCCCGTATAGCCTTCGAACTCCTCGCGGCTTGGGTCAGTTTTCGTCAATGCATCCTGAGGCACGATCTCGGTTTCTTTCAACGGAATCTTTCCAAAAGAAACTTTCTTAACTTGACGATTTGACCAGTGATTGGCGGTCAAGCTGTAATCATAAATCTCGCCCATGGTGTGCTCCGAGCTACTGTCGGAATCCGTATTTTCGTCTTCATCGTCGTCATCATCGCTGTGCGAGTAACGGCTGCTAGAACCATATCCATAGTCGTCATAGCCGTCCTCGGCAGCTCCACTTTGCCAAAGCGTGACCAGGGCCAGGTAGGCTTCGCAATCGGCCTTTTCCGCTGCATCGAATAGAGCGTTGGCTTTCGCTAAATCGACGCCTTTTAGCTTATCGATCGATAAGCCCGATTGTGTGTAGCGATGCTCCAGCATGACGGCAAGCTTCTTTGGGGAGGAATCATTTTCGTTTGATTCGGTCGCCCAATGAGAAAGTTCTGTCGCAATTCGCTCGGTAGTATCTTCAAAGTCAGGCGCCGCAGTAGATACTTTGCTGCGCGGCTTTGCGAGAACAAGATTGTAAGTCAAGCAAAGTCGATGACCGCTGAGCAGTGGTTTTACTTCATGTTGACAATCCGCGTAAAAGGCTGCGTAATTGGCTTCCAATCCTGACGCAGCTCCGGGCATCGCGATAACTCTTTGATGGCCTTGATGAAAAATTACCAGTTCACCACCGGTATGCTTCGACGGCAAATTGATCACCAGGGTGGCGACCATTCGATCAAGCTTTTCGCCATCACGATGCGGCAGAAAGAAGCTTCCCTCTTCGTACACCAGTAACTTATAAAGACAAGCTGCTAACGTCTGAGCGGGTAGACCGAGACTCTTTTCAACTTCGCTTAGGAAAGAAATAAGCGTTGCTTCCCATTTCGGATTATTCAGCGAAGGCCACCAAGCGTGTGTCATGGGCTCGCTTTTCAACTATGACAATATCCGCACCAACCTGAGCCAATTGCCAAATATTCCTAGTGCCGAAATTCTCAATTGATTCCGCACCAGGGCTGGATTTTATTATGGAAGTTTGAGTTGCTCGAGATCAAAGAATTACTTGACTTCTCAATTTCAAGCTATTCACAAGGAGGAAGGTGATGTCAGGAAAGGCTGCCAAAGAAAAGTGTACCGAAAAGCAGATCGACATACTTGAGCGAACGACACGGTTTTCAAACTCTCGCTGAATTCGTGATCGTTGGTTTATGAGTAGTGTACATAATTATCGAATAACCCAGCATAGGGGATGCTGAAATTGTCGCTGGGTTATGGCCAGCGCGACATCCGCCGTCAAGTTCGATCTCGCAAACGACGCTGCAATTGGGTTTCCAGCGATGCCAGTTGCTCAATCGTCTGCTCATGCAAGGGATGTTGGCCTGTGTAGGGCTGATTCAGCAACTCACACAATAATTCAATTTTGCCAATGATCTGGCCACGCCGAAGGCCCTTCTCCATGCCTTTCTGCATGCCTTCTTCGAGTCCGTCTAGTTTTGCCTGTGCCGTTCGGGCCCATTCGTCGCGTTCGGCTTTCAGACGGTCTTCGTAGTGTTGTCGTTCTTCGGGGTTTCTTGCAATCATTTCTAGCACTCCTGTGGCTTCGGCAAACACCGGATCGGGCAAGCGGTGGTAAAGTTCCTCGGGCGTGAGGTTCGCAGCTCGTCGAAAAAAATATAGCCACTGCTCGACCGGGTCGGTGATTATATCATTATCGCTTGGAACAACGTACTTGGGTAGCTCGAAAACGTGGACTTGCAGGCAATCGGTTAGCGAAAGCCCGCCGGCGGTACGGAGCTGAAACGCATGTTGCAACGTCGGTTCATCGCGAAACATCACTGAATCGAGTAAGCAGATGCTGATTGATGGCTTCAGGTCAGCGTACTGTTGGCTCTCGCCAAGTTGCTCGATCAGAAGCTTCGCGGCATAGTACGTCAAACGCTTCGGCAGACCTAGCGGGCGGGTCGTTTGGACTTCGATATTGTATTTGCGGCCTACACCATCGGATGCCTTGATATCAAGGATCGAGAGTTTGTCAGCCTCGAAGTCCTTTAAATTGATCGGATTCATTATCTTGACATCGACGATGCGGTCGGCGAAGCGGAGCACCGAGTTCAAGAAATGGAGCGTGATCCGCGAGTGCTCGGGGCTGCCGAGCACCCGCTTGGCCGCAAAATCAACAAGTGGATCAATACCAATTGCCATAAAATCGATCCGAAATACGGGTAGGTCGTCTTTGAATTAATCCCGATTGTCTTCGGTCGATCACGATCGCACCAGCCAACTACCCTCCGCCCCCACAAGTTTACCCTCGATGCAACTTCAGAACGCTTACGACCATCCGTTGCGTCTTCGTGTTCATGGTGGCGATGTGGATGTCGCTCAGTTACTTGGTCTGCCCAGCACCATTAAACTCAAGACCAGACGACATCGAAAGCGAGAATCTCGGTCACTCGGAGCATCATCGAGTATCCGACGAGAGAAATTTTACCCCACCTGACGCAAACTCGTCAGAAGCCTCTGGAATGTCTTTACACTCTGCAGTGATATGTGCGTTGAACAAACAAACTTTTGCTTCGGTGCTTATTGAAGGCTGTATCTCAAAAATACAATGCCTGGCTAATCAACCCGTGACGTATTTAGAATGGGATTTATTTAAATGTACTGCCACAGGTTAGTTTACTTCAAACTCAAAATCTACGCTATTCATCTATCGAAAGTTGAACTCATCGGATAAACCCATTCTACCTTGCGCACATCATTTGTCGTTAAAAATCAACATGCAATCCATACCGCTTCCAACTATCTACAATCCGCTTGTCGATTCGTTTCAACGCACGCATCGCTCTTTGCGTATCAGTGTCACCGATCGTTGTAATATTCGTTGTCAGTATTGTATGCCCGCAGGCTTAGTCCAGTTTTTGCCTCGCAGCCAGCTATTGACCTACGAGCAGATTGAGATGCTTGTTCGAGCCTTGGTACCAGTCGGTATCACGCGACTGCGCTTAACTGGGGGTGAGCCATTAGTGCGAGCGAAACTTGATACGTTAGTTAAGCTCCTATCGTCTGTTCCTGGTGTCGAATCGATTGCCTTGACGACGAACGCGATGTTGCTGGCAGATCAAATCGACGAGTTGTTCGAAGCGGGGCTTCGGAACATCAACATCTCGCTGGATACGCTTCGCGATTCTGTATTTAAAGAGCTAACCCGACGCGACGGGTTGGAGAAAGTGCTGGCTGGAATCGATGCAGCCGTCAAACGAGGATTGAAGCCGAAGCTGAATGCAGTTTTGTTGCGCGACATCAATTTGGAGGATGCGACAGAATTAATTGAGTTTGCATTAGAACGCCAGTTAACCATTCGGTTTATTGAATACATGCCGCTGGATGCGGACGGTAGCTGGGACGGGACGCAAATGATCTCTGGCGACGAGTTACGATCGCTTCTGAAAAAGCGGTTCGGCCCCATGGTGATACTTGATCGGGATGATCCGGCCAGACCTTCGTCGAATTTTGGCTTCCAAGGTCTACCGGGAATTGTTGGATTTATAGATTCGGTTTCGCAGCCTTTTTGCGGGGCTTGTGATCGCCTGCGATTGACTGCCGAGGGACTTATGCGCAACTGTTTGTTCGGAAAAGAGGAGTGGGATTTGCGTCCGTTTCTACAAAGTGAATTCAATCCTAAAGGACTTGTGGAACGCGTGCGCGAATGCGTGGCTAGCAAATTTGCAGCCCATGGGATCGGTACGCCAGAATTTGTTTCTCCCGAGCGTACGATGCACAGGATCGGTGGTTGATGATTAGTAGCGAAGGCAAGACTGCGCAACGCGTCTACATGGATCATGCGGCAACAAGCTGGCCGAAAATGCCCGGAGTCAATGCGGCTTGGTTTGACTATCAAGAGCGGGTCGGGATTACGGCAGGCCGGGGAAGCTATCGATCTTCGGTTCTGGCTCAGTCAATTGTCGAAGATGTTCGACGAAGATTGGCTGGAATGATCGGTGCTAAATCCGCTTCTTCGATCGCAATGGTGCATAACGGAACGGCCGCTCTTAATCTAGCGTTTGCCGGTTTGCTCAAGGAGGGCGACCACGTGGTGACAACCGCTGTTGAACACAACAGCGTCCTTCGGCCCTTGCACTTGCTGAGTAAAACCGCGGGAGTCCGATTGACGATTGTCAGTTGCGACGCCACAGGTTGGGTCGATCCAGAAGATGTTCAAAAAGCACTGGAACCAAACACGCGGATGGTTGCTATCACACATGCTTCGAATGTAACTGGTCGCATTCAATCGATTGATGTAATCGGGACCATGTTGGCTTCGCATGAAACGCTGTTTTTGGTCGATGCAGCTCAAACCCTGGGTTATATTCCAATCGATGTTGAACGCCTTGGGATCGATCTGCTGGCTGCACCGGGACACAAGGGAGCGGGTGGCGTCATGGGGTGCGGAATGTTGTATGCCAACGAGGATGCAGCCTTTCAACTTAATGCTCCTTGGATAGGCGGTTCGGGAACTCAAAGCGAATCGTTAGAAGGTCCTACCGAGTGGCCTGCGAAAGCGGAAGCAGGTAACTTAAATATCCCGGCAATTGCCGCTTGGCAAGCAGGTCTGAAGTGGCTGGAGACATCCCATCAAGAGAGTTTAAATTCCAATCGCAAAACGTCTCTGGTTCATCCTGTGATTGAAGATAATTACCGACTTCTGCTTGCAATTCTTCGGCAGTGGAAAAACTGTTCGGTAATCGGTCATGACTGGGAGGCTGGTCACGATACGAACATTGGTCTTCGTTCGAGTACGGATCATAAAACAGGCAGAGCTCACCATGCATATGTGCCGGTTATCAGTGTTCGAAGCAATTCTCCTTCGGTTTCGGTTGGCGATATTGCAGCAATTTTGGATAGCTCATTTGATATCGAAGTGCGATCAGGTTTGCATTGTGCAGCATTGATCCATGAAAAGCTCGGAACGCTCCTTGAAGGTGGAACGGTGCGATTTAGCATCGGACATACGACCACGCGCGAAGACCTGGACCATTTGGAGATCGCTGTTCAAGAGCTCAACGGAGTCATGTCATGATTGAAGAGCATGTGGAGTTGCCGTGGTATCAATCAGGACTCGCATTTGAATGTACGCAATGTGGCAATTGCTGCAGTGGTCCAGAAACAGGATATGTTTGGGTGACTGATGAAGAAATAGATCGCCTTGCAGTGGCGATGGACATGGAAGACGACGTGGAGGGCTTTAAGCGAAAGTTTGTTAGGCAAGTTCTGGCTAGGCAAAGCTTAGTGGAATATTCCGACGGCGATTGCATTTTCTTAGACCCGAAGACTCGCGGATGCATGGTTTACGGTGCCAGGCCAGTCCAATGCCGAACATGGCCTTTCTGGGCACAAACGGTCTCGTCACCGGCAGATTGGGCAAGAACCGCCAAGGGCTGCCCCGGTTGCAATCACGGGCCCGTATATGAATTGTCTAGCATTGCAGCACGTTTAGATTCAACGATTAAACAACAACTACCGCAAGCTTAGTAGGATCTTTTCTATGAGAAAACGATGGGGCTTTCTGGGAACAGGCCGTGTGACCAATAGAATGGTGCAAGCTGTCACGCAATCCCAGTCCTCATCGATTGTTGCGATTGCAAGTCGATCGGTCGAGCGAGCTCATCAGTGGATTATCCGGCAACATCTTCATGAGTCGGCACTTGGGATACTCGCGATGGGGAGCTATCGAGAGCTGATCCAAACTCCGGGAATTGATTGGATCTATAACGCGTTGCCGCCGAGTTGTCATTTCGAGTTTTCTGCTGAGGCGTTGCTTGCCGGAAAGAATGTACTTTGCGAGAAGCCACTTTGCATGAACGCCACGGAAGCGTCTGAGTTACGAGCCATCGCGCTGCGCACAGGGCGACGACTGGTTCACGCGACTGCTTTTCCGCATCATCCGCGGTCTCTCGCTTCTCAGAAGTTGATACTATCAGGTGAAATTGGTGATATTCGCCGTGTCACGATGGCTTGTACATTTGCCGACGCATTTCGACGCGAGAATGAACATCGCGTCGATCCAATGCTTGGAGGTGGTTGCCTGCTTGATCTAGGTTGGTACTGCGTCGCGGCAACAATGTGGCTGACAGATTTGACTGTGCAGTCGATGCAGGTGACTGGATCAAAGCGTATGGGTGTTTGGGAGAGCGTTCAGACGCTCGCAACACTTTCTAACGGCGCGATCGCTCATTGGGACTGCGGATTTGACACGGCCTCTCGCAAATGGATTGAGGTTGCTGGAACAGAGGGTTCATGGATTTGCGACGACTTTATTCGGCCTTGGGACAACGCGAAACCGCGGTACTGGCTGCACGGTCACGCGGGGAAATCAAGAGCCGAATTGATCGGTGAGGATTTTTTTCAAGAAGCTGCCATGATCGACGCGTGTTGCAATGAAACCGACGACTCGATTGCCAGTCAATGGATTGCCAGTCAAATCGATCAAGCAGTCGAAATACACCGCGTTCTGGACGCTATGGATGTTGCCGCGGTCGTCCATTTAACCAACGATCATTACCAGAAATCAAGCGATTGAAGGTGTTGATTCAGCTTGATTAGATTCCAGAGAATCCGTTGCATTTTGGCTGGAAGGTGTAGATGGCGATTCGATTGCGGGTCTGGCTTCTTTTTTACTGGTCTCTCGAAGAATCTTATCAAGGATCCCATTTACGAACGAACCCGAGTTCACAGCGCCATATCGCTTTGCTAGTTCGATCGCTTCGTTAATAACGACTCGACCAGGAACTTTCCCGAAGACCATTTCGTAGGTTGCCAACCTTATCACGTTTCGATCGATGGTCGACATGCGTTTAACTGACCAATTCGCTGCGTATTGGCCGACCAGAGTGTCTATTTCGCTACGACGTTTACGAACGCCTGCGAGTAATTCTTCGCCAAAGGCTACAAGGGGCTTGTTACGAAGCATCCGACTTTCGATAAACTGCTTTGAAAGCATCATGTCTCGAGTTGGATTCATATCGTCCTCGTAAAGGACTTGGAGAACAACTTCGCGGGCACGGCGTCTTGTAGTCATAAAAACTTCGAGTTGAGCAGTAAATCAAAATTCCAAAGATCATTGACGAGGGGATCGTCGAAAACTTGTCTATCGTGTGATAGAACGTTTCTATGAAGATACCATGCAATCCTAAATCCGAAAATGCTTTCTTGCAAAACTCGCCAAGTTGGCCCAATTTGCTGGACAAAAGGACGGTCGAAAGGCTTGTAAAGAAGTACGGAACCCCTTTACTGGTTGGAAGGAAATCGCTGATTCGCCAACGTTTTCTCGCGATTCAGCAGTGTCTGCCGCAAGTCGACGTCTACTATGCGATGAAGGCAAACTCGGATCGAGCTGTGCTTAGGGTTTTGCACGAGTTGGGTGCTGGTTTCGATGTTGCGTCCGAAGGGGAGTGCAATCGAATTCGCGACGTGATTGGTTCGCTTTGCAATACGGTCTTTAGTAATCCGTGCAAAACTGTGCAAGCGATCCGTAAGGCCTACGCTATGGGTTGTCGGAAATTTGTTTTTGATTGCCATTCGGAGCTTGAAAAGCTGGTTCGGTTACCGACTGATGCTGGCTTGCATCTTCGAATAGCCGTTCCAGCAAGATCGTGTCGAGTGAATCTTTCACGGCGGTTTGGCGCTTCAATGGAGCAGGTCGAGTCGCTTGCCACTTTCGCCTCGCATCATGGTCGCAACATTACCGGATTAGCATTTCACGTTGGTTCGCAAGCGACTGACCCGGGGGATTTTGAAGTTGCTTTCAAGGTGGCGGAGGTTGCTCGGACGCTGCTTTATCGATTCGGTCACAAGATTCATTGCATCAACTTTGGCGGCGGTTTTCCTGTTGATTACCGAAATGGAGAATCCTCGCAAACAGATTCGCTTTTTTCCAAAAACAAGAATGAAAGTTATCTGAGTAGAGTTATCAGATTTAGAGATCGACATTCGCAGGTGGAAACGAATGATAGTTTGTTTGGAGCTCAAGAAGCCTCTGGAAAGCAAATTCAATCCAGCTCTCATGGTACGATTCGATGGATGGCCGAGCCGGGGCGATTGTTGGTCGCAGAGGCGGTTACGTTGCTGACAAGTTTAATTGGCGTGAAGACACTTTCGGATGGTAAGCCACTTTATACGATTGACGATGGTGTGTATGGGAGTTTTTCTGGTCGCTACTTTCCACCCGATCATTTTCGATTTTTTCCAATAGCTCCATTGGATTCCAAAGAGTCTGAGAAGATTGCGATCCCATCGATGATTTGCGGGCCTTCGTGCGACGGCGGAGATGTTCTCGCGGAGTCGCAAGAGATGCCAAGCTTGAAGATTGGGGGTTTGCTTCAGGTCCCAACGATGGGGGCTTACACAAGCGTTGGTGCAAGTCGTTTCAATGGTCTCGAAAAGGCGCGACGCATTTGGATCGAGTAGTCGGCGAGTCTAATCCGATGAAAACTGAGCCGATCGCACTAATTTTGAAGTTACATACTTATTGCAAACTGACGACGAAAACCAAGTAAACGAACTAATTTTAAGCGTCAACTAGCGGTAAGATGGGCTGTTAAAAATTTGGTATTGATATGACATTCCGCCACGTTGCCGTTATTCCTCGTCCAAATGTAATTCAACCGCACCCGTGACGCGCAACGCAGTAATGGTCGTTGCGCGCATATGGCGAAACTGGGCCTCCCGCTGGAATGTGATATTGTCCGGATGGGAACCTTGATAGGTACAGAATCATCGCAACTAAATCCTTTGCCAATCCCGTATTTTAAAAGCCCAGAACTCGGCGTATTTTCGCCCTATTGTTGCCTCAAAATATCGAGCCAACGCAGCAGGCCACGACTTTCTACACTTTCACGTCGCTCGCCCCCAAAACTGTCACCAGACTATGCACTCCAGAACTATGCACTCCAGAACTACGCACTTCAAGCGATACTACAAACGCAAAGGCAATCACTTTTGCGTTTTCGTTTGTGCTACTTGACGAGTAACATTATAATAGAGCGTGAGATGAAAACCCCGCGGGAGAGACTCTAAAGCGGTTGGATTGGTTGCGAGACGCGATTGAGACGACTGGATTTGGAGCGCCGAAGGTGCAAAACAGCTCTGAATCGCTCAGGCAAAAAGGACCGCGGGGATTGATACATCTTCTCTGGAGAGTGATTGCAAGGTCGGCCAGTTTTTGAGGCGACTTTCAGCAATCCACCGAAGGGGTAAGACAAGCCATCTGGAGTGGTTTGTTGGATCTCTCAGGTAAACGGACAGAGGGGCAACTCGTTGCTTTTTAAAAGCTTCGTTTTGATCCTTCGTTTTGTATCGCCTGGAGAATTGTCAATGTCTTCGAACCAAGTGCCACCGTTCGTTTTTCGTCATCTAGGGCCGCGAGAAGACGAAATCTCACAAATGTTAAAGGTGCTCGGCTACGATTCGCTTGAAGCACTAACCCAAGCAGTCGTTCCTCAATCGATTCGCATCGACCATCACTTGAATCTGCGTGCTGGCATCTCCGAAGAGGCTGCACTGGCCGAATTGAAAGTCCTTGCGAGTAAGAATCGCGTTTTGAGATCATTTATTGGACAGGGCTATTACGGAACGCACACGCCGAAAGTGATCCAGCGAAATGTTTTGGAGAATCCCGCTTGGTATACGGCTTATACGCCCTATCAACCGGAAATATCGCAAGGTCGATTGGAAGTACTATTTTATTTTCAAACGTTGGTCGCCGAGTTGACTGGGCTTGAGATCTCGAACGCATCATTACTTGACGAAGCGACCGCGGCAGCCGAAGCGATGACGCTTTGCCTACGAAGCACCAAATCAAAGTCGAATCGGTTTGTTGTTTCTTCAGGTTGTCATCCGCAAACGATCGAAGTTCTTCAAACGCGAGCAGAACCGCTTGGGATTCAATTAGAAGTTGTCGACGACATCAAGAGTTTTACAGATTGGTCTGGCGTTTTTGGAGTCACGCTCCAATATCCTGCGACTGATGGATCCATTACGAATTTTGAAGCGACGATAGCGAACGCACATCAGCATGGGGCTATGGTCGTGATGGTGACTGATTTGCTCGCGCTGATGCTGCTGAAGTCACCAGGAGAGTTGGGCGCGGATATTGCCGTTGGTAGTAGTCAGCGTTTTGGAGTGCCGCTTGGATTTGGTGGTCCTCACGCAGCCTTTCTGGCGACGACAAAAGCTTATCAACGAACGCTCCCTGGGAGACTAGTAGGTCAGTCGATCGATAGTCATGGAAACAAAGCATTCCGACTTGCTCTTCAAACTCGTGAGCAGCATATTCGCCGAGAAAAAGCGACTTCAAATATTTGTAC
>JANODQ010000797.1:0-2744 GCA_031412775.1 Pirellulaceae bacterium
TCCTTTGTCGCTCCTTCCGTTGCATGCGACGTGGCGAGAACACCTGAAGCCCAGTGAAAAACGTTATATGTTGCGAGCCCAATCAAAACAACGAGAAGGAGCACGGCTACCGATTTTTTGATCGCAATAAACTTGTGCAAATCCCCGTGGGGTGGCGAGTGATTTACGGTGAGGCTGACCCGTCGAAACAAAGCTACCAGCGAGAACATGATGATGGCTGCAACCATGTCCATTAAAACCATCGTCGATTCATCGATTTGGGACAACCATGTCGAGGGATCACGGAACTCACCAATGTCTTTAAAGACTCGGCGGATCACAATCAGCGACATGATTTCGTATTGCATCCTAATCGCGATTGTGTGTGACCGAGGCAGAGCAACTACCAAGAGCAAAACCTCGTAGAACAGAATGAAGCTGAAAGGGGTATAGACTGCGTGAAGGTAGTTACGGTCTAAGTTCAACAACAGACCAGAATTCAAGGACGGTACCGACCGCGCTAGCGCAATGAGCGCAAGGTGCACAAGAAAACCACTTACAGCAAACCAAACCGTCCAATACTCAAGTCTGCCTTGCTGTTTATCCGAGTTGAATCGGTCGTAGAGATGAGCGAGAAACGGAATGAACTGGTAATTCGATCGCGGCTCCATGACTATTCACGTTTCTCACTTTTGCATTGGCACCCTGACAGAAAAGCCAACGTCACCACTTTGAATTGAATTCGCAATGTTTCACCTGAAATACCGTATCCATTAAACAACCTCTAAGGTGGCTGGTAACAAGCGGTCGTATCGCGAACTAGGGGAATACGGACTGATTCCATAGGTCTACGGACGACTATATCGGCTTGCCTAGTGCGCACGAACGGCCACTCGTCCAAGGTGCTAGATGTGCAGATGGCCGATAGGTATCTCTTTAATCAGTCGGCAAGAAAACCCACAACGATGGGCGACCACAATTGCAGTGGACGGCCCGCCCCAAAAGCCCCAAACCCGCAACACTAATGTAAATCGCTGTGCGAGCCGCATCCCAATACCCGATAGCCTGATGGGACCGAGGCCCGTCGAGCCGGTTTTCGACACTAGGAACCGGATGAAAGATTGTCTCGACTAATGACGGACGCACGGGTTCTCCATCCTGCAATCGATCTAGTCTTTCCGTTACCACTCGCATTAGCGATGTCGGATATCCTTCGGATTGCACTCGTTCATCAATTTCAATCACGCCCTGCCGGCTGAGAGTCGGCAACGTCAGAAGCCCCAAGAATGACCACAAGCTAAACCAAAGACTAAACTGAATCGTTCCCGAAGCGGTACCCAGATCGGCTGCCTCGACCATGAACGATGCGAAGATCAATCCAACTGCGGTGAATAATAGTGCGACGATCCGACCGCGTAGCCAACTACCTGTTTTCACAGCCAACCGTCTTCGAGCTATAGCTAAATCGGCACCTTCAGATTCCAGCACTTCTCGCCAACGTGCTGGGAGCAGCTGGGCTCTTGGTTGAAATACTCCGGCAATGCCGCCAGTGAAACCTTCGTCATCGCAGCGGACGTCGATGACTTCAAGTTGCTCGGCGGGTGAACCTGGTCTTGATGCCTCCGATCCAAAATCCAATCGCGACATGATAGACGCAATCTGCGTGCGCCACTGAAGTGAACATATCGCAATGAACATACCTGCAACCACCATACCGATCCTGCCGGCGTATCCACCTGCAATCATGAGAAGTGTCGCTGAACCAAGCAATAAAGCTCCGTGCGTTAATACGCCTCGAAGTAGATTTATAACGAAGGTTCTTAATTGTGGATGCGACCGTCCGTAGCTTTTGGGAAGCCAATAGCCACCTAAAAAATCAAATGGGAGCTGGATAAGCATGTACAGGGCGAAGAACCCAAGTAGCCCTGCTACTTGTGCACCAAAAGCAGCCGTCCCAAAGGGCATAAAACTCGGACTAATATCAAATGTCAAGGCTGCTGTGGCGAGCGTGACCATCGTACCAACTCCAGAAATCCCAAGCCAAAGTCGAGCTCTGCCGTAACCCGGAACCGGTCTCTGCACCAACGATGAAGATGTCGATTCAGCCGATTCTAAAACTAAATTTGCGTTGTTCAATCGAGACTTCTCCGCCGCTTTCCTTATCCCCTTCAACATCCCTCCGAACACAATATTGTGTAGCGGTACAACTGCATACCAATATAGGATTCCGATCAACCCCCTCGGCCGGTAACGCGCCGTCATCGTCAACTGGGTGCGAACTCCATTTCCTTTTGACTTATTGCCACCAAGATTATCAGTCTCAGGCTTCAAATCAAAGTTCAGCATCGCAACGCCAGGCAACTTCATCTCGGCAAGCAACGACAAAGATCGATCTCGATCGATTCCAATAACCCGCCAAAAGTCGAGTGCTTCACCAAATTCGACGCGCTCGCTATCACGCCTGCCACGCCGCAGTCCAGGACCTCCAACGATCGTATCCATCCAACCGCGAATGCGCCACAAGATATCACCGGCATACCATCCGTTGCCTCCACCGATGCGACAGACCGCGGCGAAGACAGAAGCAGGATCTGCGTTAATCATGACCGAGCGTTGGTCCGTAAAAACCTTCCCGCCAGCCCAATGCGGATCTCCCATGATAGGCCCAGCCACAGACCAACGCGTCTCGACTTCATTCAATTCTATTTTATGCAGCGCACGCTTGATCGCGTCTCTGACTCCGAGTGCTTCATGAGGCATCAGTC
>JANODQ010000798.1:0-2408 GCA_031412775.1 Pirellulaceae bacterium
CCAGCGGCAAGACTTCGCAGTTCGTTGGGCAGTTGCCAGCGTCTACGATTGGCAAAGCAATTGATGTTACGATCCCCAATTTGCGAATTGGCACCGAACGATTCCGAGTTGGATTTACGACGGCAGTTCAACAACACGATAGCGGGATGCCAGCGGCAATTACGGGTGCGGAAGAACAAAAATTGTATTTCACGTCGGGTGGCAAGTATACGCAAGCCGATATCGATGCCAATGGCAAGCTGTCTGCAGGTACAAAATTTCGTGGCTTCATGTCCAAGCACGATATGAATCCTAAGCCGGGCGACCTCATTTGTCCGGTAACGTTTACGAAAGCCGACCCGAAAATCGAATGGCAAGTAGACGGCAAGAAATATTTCTTCTGCTGCCCGCCATGTGTTGATGAGTTTGTGCGAATGGCAAAAGAGGAACCTGAAAATCTGAAAGCACCGGAAGACTACATTCAGGGGGCGAAACAAACCGATGTGAAATCCGCTAACAGTGGCGTTCAAGAGTCGACAGCGACAAGCTTAGCATCCTCAGTAAAAAGTCTTGATCCTGAAATCTCGGAAGCATTGGCAGGACTGAATAAGGAAGATCGCTCTTTGGTGGACTCACAAAAATACTGCGCAGTAGTGACCGATAATCTGTTGGGATCGATGGGCACGCCACTGAAGGTAGAAGTGAATGGCCAGCCGGTCTTTTTATGCTGCAAGGGCTGCAAGGCAAAGGCTCTTCGTGATGCCAAAGCAACCTTGGCGGCTGTAGCCAAGCTTCGCGATGAGAACCGAGTGAAATAGGAATGATCGCTCGAACGTCGCTGCTCTTTATTATGGCCACATTGTGGGTGGTATCGAAGGTCCACGCGCACGAGGGCCATCGTCCATTGCCGACTCGCGGCATGGAGGTGAACGTCGAAACTGGAAGCATGATTCTAACGAAAGCCGCGCGTGAAACACTCGACGTAAGAACAATCGAAGCAGAAACGAAAGTTCTGCCGCGAACATCCAGTGCCTATGGTTCGATTGTTATGCCTTGGAACGGACACGCCGTGATCGCTTCACCGTTAACCGGGCGAATCGTTGATCTCAAAGTAGGTCCTGGTGCGACGGTTACCGCAGGACAAGTGCTAGCCGAATTGGAGAGTCCAGAACTCGAGCAACTTATCCTTGAGTTGCGAGCCGCCCAAGCGAATCTCCTTCTGTCGTCAAAAATAGTCGAGAGCGTAGGTCAAGCAAGTCGCAGTGGGACCATCCCCGGAGCCCGATTGATCGAAGCCAAACTAAAGCAAGACGAAGATCAAATCGCAGTTGAGTTGGCGTCTGTCAAGTGGCGGTCGCTTCAGCTTCCCGACCCAATGCTCGACGCGATACTTCAGTCTCCTCAACAGAATCATAGCCAGTTGTTGCAGCTTCGATCGCCCATCGACGGTGTTGTGACTCACGCTGATTTATCGATTGGCAAGGTCGTCGATCCAAAGGAGCACTTGTTCGAGATCATCGATCTGAAAAATGTGTGGCTGAAAATTGAAGTTTTGGAAAAGGACCTTACCGCGGTTACGGTGGGACAGTCGATCGAATTTGAAATGGGCATAGAACCATCCCTTCGCTACCTTGGCGTGGTGGATGTGGTCGATTCCTATTTAGATCCCAGTACGCATTTGGGAACTGTCTGGGCAACAATCAAGAACGAATTGAATGAACAGCCCAATCTGCTGCCGGGAATGACCGGTCGCGTCAAACTGGGTTCTATGAGTAATGGCGAACGCCTAGTAATTCCAGTTTCTTCCGTGATTCGAGACGGGGCAGAGCGATTCGTACTTGTCGAACAAGAGCAAACCGCCGTCGCATCGACATATAAAAAACAGCCTCTCGTACTTGGGAAACGATCGGGAGATTTGATCGAGGTAGCTGGTGGTAGTGTTTATCCTGGTGATCGAGTGGTCACGCAAGGAAGCCACGAACTCGGTAGTTTCTTCTCCCAAGGAGTTTTGAAAGTCAGTCCCGAATCGGCTCGCGATATTGGGCTACGAACGGCACAGGTTTCTACAGTTTCGATTCATGAAACCATCACGATTGACGGAGTAGTCGATGTTCCTCCCACGAATCGGAGTGTCGCTTCAGCGCAACTTGGCGGAGCCATTCACAAAATCTTAGTCGACCGTGGCCAGAAGGTTCAACGTGGCCAAGTGCTTGCTGAGGTCACAAGCCAAGCCTTTCAAAATCTTCAGCTCGAATTGCTGCGAAGCAATTTGAACTTCACTATGAAACAAACGATGGTGGCAAACCTTCGTTCAGCCGGTGAAGCGATTGCACCGCGACAACTTTGGGAGAATGAAAGCCAACTCAATCAATTCTCTAGCCGTCGTGATGTTATTTTACAGCAATTAAAAACGGCGGGTATCACCGAGC
>JANODQ010000799.1:0-2628 GCA_031412775.1 Pirellulaceae bacterium
CGATTGCAGCGCAATGTTTTGGGGCCTTGGGACAAGCCACTTATCGCTCCGGATCGGCTCACCGTGGGTAAACTACTTCAGCAGCATGGCTATGCGACCGCATGTATTGGCAAATGGCATCTTGGTCAAAACTATTCGACAAGCGATGGCAAGTTACCGATGGGCGGCGTCAAAAATGCGTTGAGCAACGTCGACTTCGCGCAGCCGATTACCGATGGCCCGATCACGAGAGGCTTTGATCACTACTTTGGCACCATCGTGCCGAACTATCCACCGTATTGTTTTATTAATAACGATCGTACAGTCGGCATCCCTTCGATTCCGACTAAAGGCGGAAACTTCAATATCCCTGGTCCCATGGTTCCCGGTTGGAAGCTGGAAAACATCTTGCCCGAAATGACACGTCACGCGGTGCAATGGGTTGAGGATGCTGCAAACACCAAAAAGCCCTTCTTTCTCTACTTTTCTTTAACATCGCCGCACTATCCCGTAGTCCCTACAAACGAATTCATTGGAAAATCGACAGCCGGTGAGTACGGAGATTTCGTTCATCAAACCGACTGGTCGATCGGCCAAGTGCTCGATGCCATAAAGCGTCGTGGCCTAGCTGACAACACGTTGATCATTTTCACGAGCGACAATGGAGCGGAAGTTACCGGCGAGGTGAAACCCGGCGTCTATGATCGCGTGCAGCAGTTTGGACATCGCAGTTCCGGTGAACTACGCGGAGCCAAACGCGATGCTTGGGAGGGCGGCCACCGCGTACCTTTCATCGCTCGTTGGCCTGGTAAGATTGAATCAGGTTCCGAAAGCAAAAAGACTATGTGCCACGTGGATTTCATTGCAACTGTCGCAGCCATTCTCGGCGAAAAGCTGCCTGAAAACGCGGGTGAAGATAGCGTCAACATTTTACCAGTGCTGCTCGGCACACAACAATCGTCTCCCGTTCGCGAGGGCACCGTGCATCACAGCGCACGAGGTAAGTTCGCAATTCGCAATGGGGACTGGGTCCTAATCGATGCCGCCTCAGGCGACGACAACGGTGCCCAAGGAGAGCCGCAGTGGCTCAAAGATGATCGTAGTTACATCGCACACTCGCAAGCCGGCGAACTCTACAACCTACGCGAAGACATTGCCCAACGCTACAACCGTTTTGCTGAGAAGTCCGAGCTTGTGACTGAGTTGAATACTCTGCTGGAAAAGTATAAAAGCGAAGGCCGCAGCACGCCCGGCGAGTTGCAGCAGAACGATGTCGAATTCCAACCCTTTTCGCCGCCATCACGCAGTCCGCGATAAAGTCAGAGAATGACCTTAAGTAACCATATCAAGCAACCACTTCAAAGACTCTCGCATACTCCTACGCCAACTGAGCATTAACACAAAAACCATGAACGTTATGCATGACGACAGGTCCAAATCGTTTTTTTAACTTTTTTGTGACCATAGTGGATATTCTGGGAATAACACATAGCGATGACATCTTTCCACGATACAAAATTCATTGAAGCATTAACGCGGCATCAGCCTGCTTTAGAGGCATTTTGCCATGCACAATTGACACAACGTCAAGATGCTCAAGAAGTGTTACAGGCGACTTGCGTAAAGCTTTGGGAAAAATCTAGAGAATGGGATCCGCAGACAGAGTTTCTTCCGTGGGCTTTCGCCGTAGCTAGGTTCACGGTTCTTTCCCACATACGCGATCGAATGCGTGACAGGTTGGTCTTTGACGAGGACGTGGTGCTTGCGATGGCTGACGAGACCGAATCAGCCGCAGCAAATTTCGAAGACCGTCGCGAAGCGTTGGGAGCTTGTATTCAAAAACTGAAACTTGAGCAACGAGAAATTCTTCACGAACACTATATTTCCGGCCGCACTGTTCGTGATTTGTCAAACGCAATGAACCGTAGTGAGAGCGCAGTGAAAATGATTTTGCTCAGGGTGCGAGAGCAACTCAGCGATTGCATCGAACGTCAACTAAGGATTGCAAAGTGAACACTGCTTTCGAGTCATCAAATCAACGGCTACTTGGATTGCTTCAAGCGGTCAGAGATACTCAAGACGAGAATGCTCGTGCAACGCTTAATGATGTGCTACGCAAGGATCGCGCTGCACGTGTTGCTATGGCGCGGCTACTGGTGGACGAGCAAGCGTTAATCCACCGGTTGCGAGACGATGGCATCGTATCTCTGCTGGCAACAGATGCCTCGGTGGCATTGCCAAAAATATCGAGTTCACGTTCTTGGCTGCCACTCTCGGCTGCCGCGTCCGGAATAGTGTTCGGTATGTTTTTTACGTCGCTGGTGTTTGGCTATGTTGCACAACGAACTGGAGCGGTGCGGAAAGAACCGCTCGAGATTTATGATCCGGGGTTTGAGGATAACAAACAGGTTTTAGATAACGGCCTACCGCGTGCCGCTAGGCGATGGGGAGTTGATTCCGGTGCTTTGACCACGGCTGAGAACGATGTGCTACCTCTGGAAGGGAGTCATATGCTGAGGCTTGAGCCAATACCAAGGGAAAAGAATGTGAAAAACCACACGTCCCGGGTCTACCAAGTGGTCGACCTTAGCTCTCTACCGTCTATAGCCACGTCTGTTGACCTCGAGGTGAAGGTGACGGCTTCATTTT
>JANODQ010000800.1:0-2972 GCA_031412775.1 Pirellulaceae bacterium
GCCTTCGTGAACAAGATCGATATCTGATTGATCGATGATGATCACTGCTTCCATTTTCTCCGGCTTCCCAACGACACACAGCACGTCTCCTTCGGCGAAGTGGGCGTCAGCATTGATCTGGGAAAACGGATTACCGGACCAACCCGGAAGCTGATCTTCAGCCATTGCGGCCTTGGGTAGTGGTTTCGATGGAGGCTCGATGATGGTGCCGTCCACCGGACTTACAACAGTCAGCATGGCTCGCTTGGCCTGCACTTGGGCCAGCAGTTCTTCGGCGGCTTCAAGCATTTCTCGCTGGGTCACCAACGTCGCATTCTTGCGAGGATCAGTGAATTGTAGCTCCATCTGCTCCAATCGCACCTTGGCCGCGTCTCGTTCGTTGCGATACTTCGACTCTTGTGCTGCAAGATCGATACTATCTAAGTTCGCAATGGGCTCGCCTGCTCGTACCTCTTGTCCAGGCTTCTTGTTCCAACCGACAAGATACCCAGGCACCATTGCACGTACTTGAATTGCATCCTGCGGTTGAATTTCAAACGCGCACCGAACGCTATAGGGCAGCGGAACAAAACCGACGATTGCTATGACGGTTCCCGCGAGTGCAAGCGACCATAGGATATTCTTGCTTTTCATTTTTGCAGCTCTTCCCGGTGTTTTTAAAAACTTATAAGAAGCGATCATAGGCTGCACCACCATCCCAGTGAGTCCAGCGATTGCAAACATCTGACCAATAACTTCAAGACCATACGGCTTCAACACTTGATTGAGGAACCAGATGATTCCAAATACAACAACCCAGCGATAGATAGATGCTGCAATGGTAAACATCCCGAACCAAAACAAGTTCCGTCGTGGCAAGAATGGGTTGTCTTGAAGTTCCAGTCCCAAGCAAGTCGACTGAAACCATCTTTTGAGAACTTCAGTACTTTTCTGTCGGAGATTTGGGATCTCCAAGATGTCCATCAGAATATAGTAACCATCGAACCTCAAGAGTGGATTTCCATTGAAGACAACGGTGCTCACGGAACAGATAAACATCACTGACAAGCACAGGAAGTTAAACATACCCGGCGTACTAAACCACCACAGGAACGTAGCGATCGATGCGAGCAGCAATTCAACATACATTCCTGCGGCACCGATGAAGACTCGCTCCCATTTATTTCGGAGCATCCACGAGTCGGACACATTGCAGTAAAGACACGGCGTAAAGACCAGTAACATGACTCCCATCTCGTGGCATTCACCGCCAAACTTTTTGCAGCTTAGCCCGTGTCCGAACTCGTGCAAGACTTTGACAAGTGCCATCGTTACGCCAAGAAAGATCCAGTTGTCGGCTGCAAAGAATTGCTCGAACGTGGGAAGCTTCGCTTGGAATTTGCTCCATTGAACCAGCACCAACATCAAAGCCGTCAAACCGAAGCACAATGCACCGATTAATGCTCCTGGCGTAAATAACCAGCCAAACCAAGGTAGCAAACGATTCAAGATCCGTTCGGGGTCAATACCACGAAATCGCAGAGCGAAAATGTTCGCGACTTTTCCCAGCAATTCTTTCTTCTTTTTCTGGTCTCCACGTCGACGGAGTTGTCGACCTTGTCCAACCGATTGCGAGATCACAAGCCCGCTTCGATGGAGCATCCCGATGAACTGCTGTAAGTCTTGTAAAGTGATTCGCTGCGGAGCAAACTTCGCTTGAAACGATTCGCGAATTGTCTGGAGACTCGTCTCACCATCGAGCATTTGAAGAATCGCGAACTCTTCTTCATGAAATCGAAAATAGTTTAAACCGACTGGATCTTTCACGACCCAATAAGTTCGCCCGTCGTAGGTATTCCGGCTTGTATGTAAGTCAGCACGTTGGCGCAGCTTGAGCGGCCGCATCGCGCTGTTTACTAACGAATCGGCCATCGTTGCCATAGGAAAGTACTAAGGGGTAAGAGGAGTAGTCAGTAGTCAGTGGGCAGTTATTGGAAGCGGATTACGTGTGTGACTTTCGCTACGCGTGGTATGAAACATAATTGACTTATCGAGTGCTGATCTCGATGGTGGCTGGCATACCTTCTCGGAATAGCCATTGATTGTTGACTTTTTTGTTTGGGATTTGAACCCAAACGCGATAGGCGCCTGAGACTTCGAGGACTGGCGAAACGAAGCCGATTTTTGCTTCCACGCGTTCTCGTTTTCCGGGAAAGAGCTCAATGTCGACGATCGCTGGAGCGTTCATCAGTTCGTGCGGTGCAGCCTGTAAGTCGTCTACTCGAACTTGACCAACGACACGAAGTTGTTCCATTGAAACGAGTCGTAGCAGTACTTCGCCTGCACGTACCCAGTCGTATTTTTCTTTCTTCTTCTCAGCGACAACTCCATCGAAAGGAACCAACATTTTTCGAAGGTCCACTTGAACGGCCGCCGCGCCTTCTTTTGCTGCGGATACTTCGACTGCGGCTTTATCTTGATTGTTCTTCAGCTCTGCTACCGTGATGGCTAGCTCGGCACGTCGCTTTTCAAGCCACTTCTTTCGTAGCTCCGAATCGGTTTCTGAACCACGAGCGTTTAGTTCTTCGGTTTTTGTGTAGTCGATTTCGGCTACATTGAAAGCGGCTCGCGAGTATTGGATTTCCGAGTCATCTTTTGCTTTCTCTTTTGCGGCCTCCAATTCTTTATGCGTTACGGCCAACTCGGAATTCGCCAAACGATCGTCAAGCTGAACTAGCAACGCTCCTTTGGTGAGCATATCGCCTTCATCGGCTACCAAGTCAAGAACCAAACCATCGGCCTGAGATGCAATATCTAAGTCGTTTACAAACTTCAGATTTGCATTCTTGATCAAAATCTTACCATTGGCGGAAATACTGCTTGTGCTGTTCCGTGATCCGGTTGAAACGACCATCGATTCCGCAGGCGGTACAGAAATACCAGCGTTCAAATTTTCTGCATTTTGGCTCCCCGAATCTTGATTTGAAGCGATC
>JANODQ010000801.1:0-4052 GCA_031412775.1 Pirellulaceae bacterium
TAGCTGAATTCGTAAGAATTTAGATTTCGATCAAAACAATCGCGAAAGCGACACTTCTCACCGATCATCACTCGGTAGCTTGCATGCCTCAAGATGTACATTCCATTTATCTGACAGGAATCTCACGCAAAGGCGCAAAGCTCGCTAAGGGCTCCGAGTTCGGGCTTAGCGAGCTCCGCGCCTTTGCGTGAGCATTGATTCGGTTGTTATTTGTTATTGCGTTGTGGTTAACGATGATACCCCTGTTCATTCATGCGCGATCAGCGAGAAGTGCTGCGAAAGATTATGTTTTCAGATTTCTCACGACATCTGCTACGAGTCCCAACTACGCAGGCAAGTAATCACGTAAATCGATTTGATAGAAGATTTGTAATAGCTCATAGACGGTTGGATGGTATTCGGCCAAGAGATGTGGTTGCTGGAAGTACAGTTCGCTTGACACGGCAAAGAACTCGCTTGGTTCGCTAAGTCCATAGTCGCCGATCAGGACTCGATAGCCGTCAGCTACGATAGCACGAGCCGCTTGGAGTTCGGCCTTCATTGATTCCCACCATTGCAAATCATCAACATTGTGTGGCAGGGGCGGCAAGCCATCGGCAGAGGGGCCGTTGATCAGATCAAGCTGATGGGCAAATTCGTGAATGACCAAGTTATGCCCATCGTTGGCATCACGCGCGCCAAGTTGCACGTCGTTCCAGTTCAAGATAACCGGTTTGCGATAGCCAGTCTCTCCAGCACGAACGCTTTCACCCTCGATTCCGACCGTGTATCCACCCAGCGAAACGGGTGTGTCGCGCGCCACATAGGGTCGTGGATAAATGAGCACCGTCGCGGTCTTGTTGAAATGCCAATCGGGATATCCCAGTACCATCAATCCGGCCTGTGCGGCAACCTTCCATTGCATCTCTTTCGAAACGCTCAGACCATCACAACCCTCCCAAAACTTATCGAAAATCAACAGTCGAGCCCATCGAATCAATTGCTCTTGAAGCTTTGGCGGTAGGTAGGCGGCTTGCCAAAGCGAATGCTTAAGCGTCGTAAAATCACTTTGGCTAACGTTAAGCTTATTGAGTTTTGAACGCCGCCAACGGCTGATGAAGCCCATGTGTAATTTGGTAAATGAAGATTCAGTTTTGTTTCTTTTTATTCCGCGCAATCGCGGGATAAAATTGTCTTTAGGGGCAGATCGTTAATGTTTTCCCGTTTTGCAATCGTAATCGCGCCGTGGCATTCAAATGAGGCTTATTACAAAAGTAATTTTGCTCGCCGAATTCAACCTTAGAAAGCTATTCAACGTTTGCTAGCCATCGACTGGAAAAGTTCATAGCGGGCTTGCATCTCGGCGATGCTATCGCCACCAAATTTCTCTACCAACGCACTTGCTAGCTCGAAAGCAACAACGCTCTCGACAATGATTGCAGCAGCCGAAACAGCGCACACATCCGAGCGTTCGTAATTGGCCCGATGCGGTTGTTTGTCTTCCATACGGATCGAATCGAGCGGTTTGCGGAGCGTGCTGATCGGTTTCTTTCCGGCTCGAATAATAAGCGATTGGCCGTTCGTCATCCCGCCCTCAAGCCCGCCAGCGTTGTTGGTTGGGCGAGTGTATCCCAGGGAGTGCGTGCTGGCTTGGCTGGTATCATAGCCGATTGGATCGTGTACTTCCGAGCCGCGTCGGATGGCGGCTTCGAACCCCATTCCGATTTCGACTCCTTTGATTGCCTGGACAGCCATGACGGCTTGCGCGAGCTTGCCATCCAGTTTTCGATCCCACTGAGCGTGCGTACCCAGCCCAAACGGGAGGCCGTCTACTCGCACCTCGACAATCCCGCCTAGTGTGTCTCCCTCCTCGGCCATTTGGTCGATGTAGGCTTCGATTGGTTTATCTTGGGCTGGGTTGAGCGAGTAAATACTGCTTGAATCGCGAGTTTCACGCAGCTTTGGAATCGACTGTAAAAGGGGATTGGAGGCCTCATCATGAACGATCTCATGCCCACCAAGGTTTACCACGTATCCGAGTGTTTCAATACCGAAGAGTCTCAGGAGTTGCCTGGCAAGCGAACCCGCCGCAACGCGAACGGTGGTCTCGCGAGCACTCGAGCGTTCGAGCACGCCACGGATGCTACCGAGGTACTTTACTGCTCCCGTAAGATCTGCGTGGCCGGGACGTGGGCGTTCAAGCTCTTTTAATCGCTCGAGTTTGTAATCGCGATTGATTACTTGAAGCGCGATCGGCGATCCAATGGACTTACCCTGCCAGATGCCCGTTAGAACGTCCACTTCGTCCGTTTCCAGCTTTTGACGGCCACCACGCCCGTAGCCACCTTGGCGAAGTTTCAAGTCGCGATTAATCATGGTCGTATCGATGTCCATCCCTGCAGGGAAGCCATCAATGAGAGCCAAAAGCGCTTTTCCGTGCGATTCTCCAGCGGTCCAGTAACGCAGCATTCGAGTGTAAATTTCCAAGGTAAGTGACCCGAAACAAAGGATCTCGGACACTTCTTAGTCTAGTTGCACCTTCCGTTTTGCGACAGGCTTACTTGAGGCCAGATAACAAAGAATCGTTTTCTAAGAATCGTCCAAGCGTGTGGCGTGACGAAACCTGAGCCGATGGCGCTGGCCACGGGTCTC
Source organism: Pirellulaceae bacterium (assembly GCA_031412775.1). Lineage (GTDB taxonomy): Bacteria > Planctomycetota > Planctomycetia > Pirellulales > Pirellulaceae > JAIYDQ01. Next base: position 2,632 of record JANODQ010000801.1, read on the forward strand.
GATTTCACCGCAGCGTTATTCCATGAGCAAAACTATTTTCCAGGTTTGGCTCAAGAATGATTCGCCTATCGTCCGAATTCAACCAATTGGCGAGACCGATCGCAGTGACGTCCGGGTATTTGCAAGTCTCGGAGAGACTTGATTTCGTGTAGGGAAGCTAGCCAAAATGCATACAAACGACGCGGCTCGCGTGGATTACTGGAAAAGTCTGTTAAAAATCGAGATTTCCGTATCCGTCCTCTTGGCCCAACGCACAATGCCAGTCGATCGAATCCTGACGATCACTCCAGGCATGATGCTGCAATTCGAAAAAAACTGCGACACGCCCATGAGCATAGAGATCGATGGAAAGCCGGTCGCGAGTTGCGAAGTCGTGAAAATAGGAGACCGGTTCGGCGTCAAGTTATTAGATGTGCTCGACAGACCAGAGCATTGGATCCCGCTGATCAAGTAACTCAATAGACGTCCGGTTCGTGATGAGCTATTAGTACAAATGTTCCAAGCACAACTGCGACCAAGTCTCCAGCATTTCTTTCTGAGATTTGATTTCTTCGATCGGAACAAAGCCCGCGTCGGCTAAGTCGGCTTCGCGAGATTTAGCGTGACACGACCGCAATTGCATCACATGTACAACCCCTAGATGGACTCGCCCAACTTCCGTGGTGTCGTCATAAATCAAACCAACGATTCGATCATTGCGATCGCAATCCAAGGCAATTTCTTCCGTCAACTCGCGTTCCATACCCGTGCGGTACCAGTCGTCACCGGTGGTGTCCTCAATTGAAATATGCCCGCCGATTCCAACGCTGCGTTTTGCGTGAAGCCGCTTTTCGCCCGAACCACCACCACGCGTGTATTGAAACAACTTCGTACCTTCGACCGTGGTGCATTCGAGTACGACGTAAGGAATCAACTGTTTGAAGCTCGGGTCGGTCTCGCATAGACTTCGAGCAATAAAAGATTGGTGTTTGCGATTAAGGATCGACGGAAGATAGCGATCGACGTTGGCTTGAAAGCCGGAGAACGGCCCCAATTGGTCGAGCAACGAGGCCGGGACGACTAGTACTTGCTCATCTGACATGGCTTAAATCGAACCCTGTTTCATTTGACAGAAAGAGGCAAAGTGGGTGGGTAATCGTTACCCCGTGGCTAGCGCCGTCGGCTCAGTTACTATTCGGCAAGAGCTAAACCCATTCGACTGGTGCGGGTTCAATATCGTCAGCGAGCGGGGAGCCGCAGTCCTTGCGACCGCTGCCTTCGAGCCGGCTAATAATTCGAACCTTCATGTCGTGCTGACACGCGATTTGGCAGCTTAACCGGATACCGGAGAGGCCACGTGCTTGCAGTATTGCACGCTCGGCCACCGTCTGTTCCGATGGTTCACCGGAGATAAACTCTACGCGGCAGGTCGTGCAGCGGGC
>JANODQ010000802.1:0-4625 GCA_031412775.1 Pirellulaceae bacterium
GCCGATGGTAGTAAGTGGGCTTCGTTTTTGGCATCGAATTACGAAAAGATTCGTAGCTACAGCGACGACCTTCCGTTAATCCAATTTAACAAGGCAAAGCACGCAGGAGTTACGTTGCACACAGGTGCGGTCACTTTGCCAAAGGATGCACCGCCAGAATTGGTGCGGGTACTTGGCTCGCCAGTTGCCTTTGCCCTAGGAACTGCTGACAAGTCGATTTATTTGAGTGTTGGCCCAGATGCGGAAACGAAACTAAAGACCGCAATCGATAAGGTCGCATCCAAGTCGACTCCAGTGGCTGGAAATCCATTCGATATGCGAGTTCAGTTAACCCCAATCCTTCAGTACATCCAAATTATCAAAGCCGAGCCAATAGTGGAAGCGATGATTGACGGAGCTAGCCAATCATCTGCAAAGGACTTCATCAATATCAACACCAAGATTTTACCGCATGGGGTATTGGGTCGGCTTTTGATTGATGAAGGTGTCTTGAAAGCAATCGGTTCAGCGGCCAAAGCTGGTCAAGGTGGCGGGCGGCGTCGATAAAGATTTGTCGATAAAGATTTGTCGATAAAGACTTGCAGATAGCGTTGTGTTTATCAAATTTTATTGCTGAAGAATAGCCAAAGTCCTTTTTTGCAGGGAAGACAGCATGCCCATCCAAAGATCTCTTCTTTTGGTTTTGATAACGGTTGGCATGGTTTGCAATGGGGATTGGCTTTCGGCTGATACATACACTTCTCCGGAGTCTGCCGGGGAAGCACACAAACTGCAGGGAGAATATACGGGCATTGTCGAGTCGTGGGGAGGAACTTGGGGATCGCAAGTCGTCGCTTTGGGTAACTCCGAATTCTCGATTGTTCTTTTTCCGGGAGGGCTGCCTGGTGACGGTTATCGCATAGACAGTGAACGTAAAATCATGCGAGCTAAGTCTGAGGGGAAGCTGGCTGTCGCAACCTCAGAGTCGTTTCGAGTCGAGATTACTGGCGACCAACTGGCGATTATTGATGGCGATCAGAACAGCCTTGGCAAATTGACCAAAGTGAATCGCCAAAGCATCACGTTAGGGGCTCCAGCTCCAGAAGGGAGTATTGTTCTCTTCGACGGTGGCAGCACTGACAAATTCCGGGGCGGTTCGTTGATCGAAGGTAGGTATCTTTCGGTCGATAGCGAGTCGCTAGAATTATTTGGCGACCATCGTTTGCATATCGAGTTCAGTGTTCCGTTTATGCCCAAGGATCGTGGGCAGCGGCGAGGCAACAGCGGCGTATACGTCCAAGGAAGATACGAGATCCAAATTTTGGATTCCTTCGGGCTCGATAGCCAAGACAATTATTGCGGCGGAATCTATCAAATTGCCAAGCCATTAGTAAACGTCTGCTACCCGCCCCTTGCCTGGCAGACTTATGACATAGATTTTACTGCGGCCAAGTTTGACAAACAGGGCAATAAGACTTCGAATGCCTTGATGAGTGTTAAGCATAATGGCAAACTAATTCATGATTCTCTGGAGTTACCCAACCACACCCCCGGCAAGAATGCCGAGTCGGATTCGCCCGGGCCGCTGTATCTCCAAGACCATGGTAACCCAGTCGTGTTCCAGAACATTTGGGTCGTAAAGAAGTAGTTCATTAAAAGTAAGGCATGGTATTTCGGTGAAAACGTTTTCGAGAGGTTACTTTCAACCTCAAGAACAGCAACCTGTTTTGGCATCCATGATTGAAAGCGATTCTCGAATCGAGCTAGAAGTGGGCTCCGGTAAAGGGCTGTTTATGATCGGAGCCGCCGCGGGCGCTCCGGACTCCGTATTTATCGGATTGGAACTAGCGGCGAAGTTTGCAGCTTTGGCTCAGAAGCGACTCGAGGAAACCAACGTGACCAACGGTCGGTTCTTCTGCTGCGATGCGATCGAAGTGATGTGCCGTGATATTCCGGCTGAGAGATTGGCTGCCGTTCACGTCTATTTCCCGGACCCATGGTGGAAGGCTCGGCATAAAAAGCGACGCGTTCTTAACGAGAGAATGCTTGTCGGCATCGAACGAGCGTTGACTCCCGGTGGAACGCTCCATTTCTGGACAGATGTTGTGGACTATTACGAATCTACTCTGGAACTGATTGAAAAGGTAACAAAGCTTCAAGGACCAATGTTTGTCGAAGAGTCATCGTCCGAGCATGATATGGATTACCGGACCCACTTCGAACGCAGAACACGGTTGAACGGTCTCCCTGTCTATCGTTGCAAGTACCTCAAGCCTGCTGCACCGCAGGGTTAAGACAGGTGATTTAAAATTGCGTCGACTCGGACCGTCCGTACCTTTCGTCTTAATTTCCTGCATGACCTTCGAATCTACTTTTTGATTACACCTTTTGAATTGATGAAGCTTCAGCAGCATGGCTAATCAAAATGAACTCCTTCGAATCCTTCGGGCGATACCACCGAAATGGGCCCTCGGCATTATCGGTTTGTTGATTGGCTATTGGCTTTTACAACCAGTTGCGAATCGAAACTTCGGCCGGAATCTGCCGACGCTTGCGCAGATCGTCGATAGTGATGTTGCACCGCTCGAGAAAAATCCAACGGCTACGGCTGAGAAGGAATCTGCACCTGAGGTTATTGCGAAGAAAGAGGAGAATTCTGCTAGCGAGACACCGACCACCCAGACAAAAGCTCAGTCGAAATCCCAGCCTCAAACAAACCCCAAAACAAACCCCCAGCTAGGCAGCAGCGCGACTGCGAAAGCTTCTAATTCTGAAGCACCTCCTTCAAACGCGACGATCTCGAAGAAGCCTCCAACGTCCCCCGCGCAGGCAACTAGCGTAGCCAAAAAATCTCTCGATGTTAGTGAACCCGAACGCCAAGCCAACAAACAAGGCCCAACGTTCGGTTACTTGAAATCGATTGGGCGCGATCGCTACGAATCACCCGAAGGTTTGGTCTATGCACCAGGAAGCGAGGAAGGGCATCGGCTTAAGCATGTTGAACGTCATATTGTAGACATGCCCGACCGGTCTGGTTCACATGGAGTCTTCGAAGGGAGTATGGCAGAGTTTCTCGTGACAATCGATCAAGGCTATCAGAAGGCTTCATCAAGGGTGAAAGGAACTAATACTCGCGATGAAGATGGGATGACGATTATGGAGATTACTTTCGATAAAAAAATTGGTTTCGTTGGCGGTTCTGAAGGCCGAAGAAAACGCAATCCATCGACCAAACGGCTTCGAATTGTTTTGAACGGTGATCGGCTGATTACTGCGTTTCCTTTCTAGTTGGCTTCTATGAATTATCAGGGTATCAAGCGTTGACAAACGAAGTCCATTACGTCGAACATTGTCCTGTATGTGGTCAAGGGCTAGTACGGATTCGCGCGACGATAGACGGGCTGGGGCAAATGTGTGGATGCGTTGTTTGTGATGAATGCGATTCGACCTGGACTGACCCGACCATGAAAAATCGCTTTCCGCAAACGAATCCGGAGATGCCAGTTTGCCCCATGAGCGGAATATCCCTTTGGAGCGATGCAAGCCATTGGGCTGATAAAGCGGAAATGAGCTTATTGGGTTGGTATAAACGCAGAAAACGGTAACATCTCATTACTTCAATTCATCGCCACATTAAATTTTTACTTACCGACTTTTAACTTAGACTTTCATCATGCAGATATGGCCCGCGATTGACCTTCTAGACGGAAAGTGTGTTCGATTACAACAGGGGGACTATCAACGCAACACGGTCTTTAGCGACAACCCTGGTGCGACGGCAGCGAAATGGTTTTCCCAGGGAGCGATTTGTCTGCATTGCGTCGATTTAGACGGTGCAAAATCTGGCTCGATCAACAACGCCGATGCGATACGCGAAATTGTTGAAGCGGCAGGGAAACTGCCTGTTCAGTTAGGCGGTGGCGTGAGGAACGAGGCCACCATCGAGAGGCTGCTTGGACTTGGTTTGTCGCGACTTGTTGTCGGCACGGCAGCATTGAAGGATCCAGATTGGTTTGCTGCAATGTGCGAGCGATATGTCGGGCATCTCGTACTGGGTCTCGACGCACGCAATGGATTAGTCGCCACCGAGGGCTGGTTGGAGACCAGCAGTACACTTGCCACCGATCTCATCAAACGCATCGCGGAGCGTACCAAAGATTGCGTCGCGGTTGTTTACACCGATATTGCGAAGGATGGGATGATGGCTGGACCGAATTTTGAAGCCTTAAAAGCCATGCAAGATGCCAGCCCGTTTCCTGTTGTCGCTTCTGGAGGCGTAACTACACTCCAAGACATCGATGATCTAGTCGCCATAAAGACCGATTCGTGCATCATCGGTCGAACACTCTATGAGGGGCACATCTCGCTGAAGGATGCGCTCGAGCACGCCTCAGCCCAATAGTTGGATATCACCTATCTGGCGTGATGAAAACTGAGCCGATGGCGTTACCCACGGGTGCGGATCATGCCACAGGTGTTGAGTCCGAACAGCTTGACAGGCACCCGAGGCTAGCACTACAGCTCAGGAGAAGCAACGGTCTCATCATGTCACCTCACGCCAGATCTGGCTAAGCAGGATCGTAACCGCGATGAGGCGAACCGGTTCTTGGAAGATAATGACAGAGGCCGATACCAAAGAAGTAAAG
>JANODQ010000803.1:0-3562 GCA_031412775.1 Pirellulaceae bacterium
CCAACACTCTCAACGGGTCTTCAAATTGGTTCGTACCAGATCCTAACCAAAACTGGTGGCCGCAAGACCTTGGCTCTCCAGCCGCTCTCGGGAGTCAAAACGATACGAGATACGCCTATTTCCCCAATTCGCGTCGTTTAGCGGTAAAAACTGGAACCAGTATTTGGGTGTACGACACCTTGAATCACCAGATTGGAGGCTTCTCTCAACAGCAAGGCTCGGGTAACGGAATCACGTTCACGAGCCAAATGGGGACCGTTATTTTGTCCAGTTTGCCTGTAGTCATGCAAGACGGCAAACTAGTCACAACGCCAGCCGTTCCTTTTATTGCGACTCCTTCAATAACGAATCCGTTGCCGCCGGTTTCGACGACATCCAATGCTCCAATGAATACGACTGCAAACTTGCCCAGCAGTTCTGACTCGGATATCTTTGCAACCATCGAAAAGCTAGCAACGCTGAAGACAAAAGGATTCATCAGCGACGCCGAATTTGAGTCAAAGAAAAGCGAATTGCTTTCGCGACTCTAAGCGTCAAGCGATCTCAATTGGAAATGGAATGACTTCATCGATTCGTTGTGCACCGATGGCAAGCATGACGACTCGGTCGAATCCAAGAGCACAGCCCGTCGACTTAGGTATTCCGTAATCCATCGCTTCCAAGAGACGACTTTCTATCGGAAGAGTACTCTTTCCATCTCGTTGCCGATCTTGATTTGCAACGATACTTCGCTCACGCAAGATCTTCGGATCAAGCAACTCGTGATAGCCGTTCGCCAATTCCAACCCTCGATAAAAGAGCTCAAAGCGTTCTGCGGTTCGTGGGTCTTCGCCGCTTATTTGTGCTAACGCAGCTTGCGAAGCAGGGAAATTCGTTACCAAAACAGGGGCCAGCAATCCGAGCGTTGGCTGCACTCGCATTGAGAAGAGCAAATGTACCCAATCATCCCAATCGTCCGACCAATCCAAACGATCAATTACGCCTAACTCAAGCGATCTTTCAGCCAAATCACCAACGTCGGCATCAAAACAATCGATCCCAACAGCATCGTGAAATGCTTGCTGAAAAGAAACTCGGTCGCAAGCCTTTGTGTCGAGTAAGCAACTCAATAAATCTCTTATCAGTTGCATACCCGAGTCAAAGTCGTCGCCAACGCGATACCATTCGGCCATCGTGAACTCGGGATTATGCCTCGCACCTCGCTCACCACTGCGAAAGACAGGTCCAACTTGGTAGATCGCCGTCATCCCACAAGCCAATAATCGCTTCATCGCAGCTTCGGGGGAAGACTGAAGAAAGTACCCCACCGAGTTCGTTCGCTCTCGAATCAATTCACCAGTAAGTTTAATCGGAACTACGATCGGATCAATATGCCGGTCGATGACGGTATCGCGAGAAAGTGTCGGAGTTTGCACTTCAACGAAACCAAGCTCATCAAAAAAACTTCGCAGTCGGCGTAGTAACTTGGCTCTCGTCGCCAGCGTTTCGATCGTTGCCGTGCTTCGGAAACTTTGCTGAGAATACCGTTGGGATTCTGGCTCATTGGAACGGGTCATGAACGAAAGCTTTTATGCTAGATGAACTACTTACAGAAAAATAAAAAAACCAAGGGAAAAGTTCCCTTGGTTTTGATGACTCGACAGCGTTCGATGAAGTGTCGAGAACCGTAAATGATCCAAATGAATCTTTGCGCCTACTTAATTTTGACCTTCACGAATTTGGCTTTCTCAAAGGCTTCCTTCGAAAAGACAGCGGCCAACTTTTCTTCGTCCTTCATCTTTTCCACTTTAGCTTTGCACTTGCCGCAGCAAAATGCAACATCAGCCCCGGCAACCTTTACGGCTGTCTCTGGATCGAGCTTTCCACCGGTCAAAGGGCAAACGCCTTGTTCGTATTGCTTGGTCGTCACCAACTGTGCGTTTGCCTTCGATACAAACTTCGTTTTGTCGCCTTCGAACTTAGCGGCGCACTTCCCACAGCAGAAGTAAGCTTTGCCTTCGGCATAGTCAACTGTTGCGTTCGCGTCGATCGCCGACCCGCTAACAATACACTTGATGCCTTCGAGGGTGACTCCTGACTCGGCAATCACGAATCCACCAAGCATCAACCCAAAGAAGACCGCAGAGAGAGAGAACGCTGTTTTCATGTTAAAACCCTTCACAAATTACGATTTACTGGCGTGAAAATACATACTTACTAAAAGCTAACGAACTCTACACTGAGAATCAAGTCAGTTTAACGCAATTATGCACCTTTCATATCATTAGGAACAATGCGACTTATGCGATAGATTATGAACGGGAGGCTATTCGAATTACAAATCACCCACGGTATCTCAATCGAAAAAAGCCGAACAGTACTGGGCCACGCCAGACGGATATGTCGTGATTACTGAACCCGAATGCATAAATTTTAAGTTGCACTGTTAACCCCCCGAAAGTTAATGCTCTTTCGCAATTTAAGCTGCGACATTGCGTTCAAATTCGGCTAATTCGTGCATGTTTAGCATGCTTATTTTGGTGTTCTGTGGGCAAACGTAGCGGTTTCTTGTACGGCTGGATGTGTAATTGTTCTGCTAGGCAGATCGATGTTTTCACCGGTTCACTTTCGATCTTCATTGTTTCACTTCTAACACTTTGTTGGATTCAAGTTGGCTCTGTGAGATAAGGGCCGTTGGCGGGACACGCGTGGGTTGATGTGATGCCTCGTATGCAGATTACCCTTGCAAAATACCTTTTGAAAATCGCTACCGAGCGTCTTTTATCGCTCACTTTATTCCGAACTGACCTTGATCGATTCGATCTCCAGCTTGAACGACCCCGCCTTCTTGTCACCCAGCATGAAACCAAAGGCATTAATTTCTGAGGGCTTCATCGCCCCTGCGTTGTTGACGATTCTACCAAACGAAGTTGCCTCAAACTTATCGAACGGAACTTTGACCTCAATCCATTCGTCATTCTTCGTTTGCACGGTAGCCCGATACGAGTAAGCCACGCGTTGCCTGTTGGGATAAAGGTTCAGAGTATATTCCCGCCCATCGCCCCGGAGTTTTGCGATCAATGTGTTACCTTCTTCAAGACCGAGTTTCTTAGGCTTCGTTCGCACCGAGGCAAAGCCACCATTGTTTGCTAAAGACAGCGTACCGAAGAACTCCAGCGTATTCTTCTCTGTGATTTTGAACTTACCCTCTGAAATCCCGCCCATCACACCATCATTAACGGTCTGCCATTCCTTCGCAGCGTCGGCTCCAGTGAAGTCAAACAGGGATTTGTGTGTGTCGTCAGCCATGGCCGTTTTCACCATTAAAAGAGCCAAGCAGCCGACCAAGAAAAAGCACTTCATTTTGAATAATTCCTACGTGAAATCGCCAGTTCAAACAATGCGTCACAGTCTTCCTCCAACACGCCTCCAATGATCTTGCATCTCCATGTGGGACTGCGGCGAATCACTTCTTCCGCAAGGATGTTGATTTGTCGCCATCCCATTTTCTGAAGGGAGCGAATGGACGTGCCAAAGACGACCGTTTCGATGCCGGTCCAAAGGATTGCACCTTGGCACATCG
>JANODQ010000804.1:0-10695 GCA_031412775.1 Pirellulaceae bacterium
GCCACCACTCCATACAACGCCAACGGCGACAGCAACCCCACCGCATTCAACAGAAATGCGCCACCCACAATCGCACTCCAAATCAAAACGATCTGGCCTGCCACCATCTCCCAACGTTTGCCATCTATCGACGCGTCACGCAATTTATCGGTAAACCAACGACGCTCCAGCACACAACGACTTGCAAGAATTGCCAATCCATGAACCACCACCATCAAAACCATAACCAGCGTGTCGCGTATCATCATTCTTGCCGATCCAAACTCCGACGCCACCAATGTCGCCAGCTCTGGCCTGCATGATACATCCCTTCCGATAGCAACACATTTGCAGGTATTCGAGAAAGTATTTTGATCGTCGATCGGAAGTCACATGCGATGTCCACCATACGTCCTGTTCCGCGACGTGGTAACCCTGAACTTACTTCATTAGCAATCGAATCCTCTTCCGCATACCCCCATCGCCGCAACATGGCTCCGCAAGCAGCTTCGACTTGCCCTCGCTGATCCTTTGATAACAGGCTCGATGACGATTGTTTATCTGCATCGATCTCCTTCATCGCGTCCCCTTTCCAAACTCTTTCACGTTCTGGAAACAACCAGCGATCTCGCTCGGGATTTGGATTCAGGCATTGCTGAGCTTCGCAAGGGTCCACACCAATCCATCGAAAGACCTGTTCGAGTGTTTGCGTGGGCTGTGAAACCAGATCTTCATAACGCACTGTATGAAAATGACCTATCCCACTATCGACCGCGCGATTGATATGTTCCATGTAGTATCGCCACACTTTCGCACCACCACGCAAGTCACAATTCAACCACGGCACCCGCGTTAGACTCTCAGCAACCGCATATCCATTGCGAACCAAGGCGATGATCGGTGCCGTTGGATAAACTTCCCGAATCGCATCGATCCGCGACGTATGCTCTGGAGTCTTTTCACCAAAACACGTGACCTGATTGCGACCTGTTCGAGCAGCAAACTGTCGAAAAACTTCCTCCAGCGTTTCGCAAGTCGTCATCGATCGACATACAAACCGCTGATCCAAGTCGATTATCAAATCGCGATTGATTCTCGCAATCGTCTTCCGCCGAATCCACTGAGGCGCATCATGATAGGAAGAAAACAACTTCGTCTCAGGCGGAATCAAAACACAACGGTGCCAATTCACCATCGCCTGAAGAAGCGTCGTACCGGATCGCGGGCAGCCTATTACTGTGAAGATTTTCAACTCTTTCTTACGTTTGGCTAACCCGAAACGATTTTTACTTGGTGCTGCGCTGCCGAATTCCCCACGAACATTCCGTTATCACTTACGATCCTTCATGCGACGAATGAAAACCAAAACCAAGCAAACAGAAAGTAGTCCAAAGCCGTAAAACAACCAACTTGTTGTTTTTTGTCCTGTGACAACTGACAACGGAATCGATCCTACTACGCCAACCGTTAAAGGTTCAGGAAAACGGCAATCGATAATCTCAAATCCCTTCAACTCGTCAAACGAATCGGGATTGAACAAGCGTTCGTTCATTTCTTGATTCACTTCAACCCAATTTAATTCAATAGTAGCTTTTGCATTTCGACACGAAGAGTCACATTGAAACGGTAAGTCTACCCCATTCATGGAAATCCATTTTGTAGTTGTTCTAACCGTATTCACCCACTGGTTTAAATCGATCGGACTCAGCTCAGTAGTAAACTCCAGTAAAACTCCCATTCGATTCACATCGAAATAAAGTACGTGCCTAGTCTTAGATAGGGGTAAAGGTTGTCCGGATTCGAGTAACAACATTAATTGCTCTCGATGTGGTGACTCCGTCGCTTCCACAAACTCTCGGAGTGGACGCATTTTCGTCTCTAGCGTTATCTCAAGAAGACCGGGCACTTCCCGAACCTTCGTGATTTCTAACGTTTTTGACATTCGCGTTTTCAAACTGTTGTAAATATCAAGGTTACGCAACTCATCCAAAGACAGTGTTGGAATTTGCCTGAAGTCGATCGGTGGAAACCCATCGCTAATAATAGCCTTACTACCAATCCCGTGAATATTAACCCGCCCCCTACCGCCGTCCTCTAAATAAGTGAAGATCTTACCGTCTGACCTTGAAAAGAACGACGGCCTGATCGGGTCGTTGAAGTTCGAAAAACAATGATTATCACGAATCAAGTCAAATAGGATTTTTCCTTCCAAACTGTCTCTGGGAGACTTGTCCTTAACAGATGTCCAATTAATCCTGAAGTCGAAGATGCCAGTGTAAACCGATTCCAGCGAGCTCCAATACTTTTCCAGTTGAAGGATGGCTTTTGAACGTTCTTCTTCAGTAACACTTGTACTACAAGGATATGAACCAAACGCACTTTCTGCAAAAACAAAAGCGAGCAAAAAAACCGAGCGAATACATTGTTTTGGAGCCATTGAGTAAAACTCGCCTTTTTCTAGAAACGAACTTCAGGGTCGAATCTGTAAGACCAATAATCGCAGGTAAAACAAAGCATCGACTATCCCCTATGACGGATCAACTATGCACGATCGATAATAAGCGTTCTCGGACGAAGGTCGACGAGTCATCCAAACTTTTTGGGCACATTTTCGATACTTGGATACAATCGCAAGATGTTGTGATCGATTCAATTGAGGCATTGTTTCCGATTCCAAATTTGGAGAACGGAAACAAGATTTTGCGATTTTCATCTATAGGAATTACACCCAGTTCGATTCTCGGTTGAAGAGCGGTCTTCAAAATCGGAACCGACGGCCCTTCGGCTCGTTTACCATTTCCTACAGCTTCTAACCACGAACTCGTTAGCGCAAATTCCGATTCTGACTTTTCGTTTGACTCATCTGTTGCGTTGTGCGCATTGTCTACTCGAGCCAACCCTGACCAGACCGCAAAACAGATAATACCTAAAACTAACGCTGTAATGGAACGAGTAAAAAATCTACCCGCATCTATTCGCTTGGGAGCTTAGGAGCTTGGAAGCTTGGGAGCTTGGGAGCATTTTTTCACCTGCTGAAAAATAGATACCTGCACCGGACTTCCTCAGTTCTACAGCTTACGCGGCGAGTGTCAAGAAAATTCCGGAAAGAATTCACCAGGCGTTTTCGCTTGCCGTCGAGGGGTTTCTTCATGGCAGACGGGCACACTTGATTTGGACTTTCGAAAAGTAGATTTGGTGACGCTTCCGTTTCTCGTAAATTTTCATAACATCGCGTTACACCCAATCTAATTGCAGCACTCGGCGTGAATTGCTGTGGCTTTTTGCAGATCTATGTCCAACGCCTGAGCCAGAGTTCCAGCATCAATAAGTTCCAAAGCCGGTAGCCTTCGTTGGTTCGTTCAGACTGGTGCGAATCGATTAGCCGTTTAATCGATTCGGGCCGGACGTATTCGTGGCAACGCGTGTCGGCACTCAAGAGTAGAGTTGCTGTCTTCTCTCGCAATGGGCCGCGGAACCATGATGCGATTGGAATTCCAAAACCCATTTTAGGACGGTCCCAAATTTCGGGCGGTATTAGGTCATAGAAAGCATCACGCAGAAGTCGCTTACCACGTCGCCACCGATATTTTAAGTGGGATGGAAGCGAAGCAGCAAACTCAACGAGTCGATAGTCTAGAAAAGGTTGACGAGCCTCCAGGCTGTTTCCCATCGACGCGATGTCTACTTTTGTCATTAAATCGCATGGCAAGTAAGTCTGCATGTCGGCAATCGAGGCTCGAGAAATCAAATCGCGATCTGGAGTTTTATTCCAGGCTGCCTCTAAAAACGTAAAGGGGTCGCAATCTGGCAGTTGCTCAACGAACGACTCCTGATACATGTCTGAACGCGTCGCCTCGTTGAAAATTTGCAGCCATCGCATGTACCGCCGTGCTGGTGGATCGCCCAAGGCCTCACCAAACCGTTTTACCCTTCGGATAAAAGACCGACGATTATTTGATTCCTTCCAACGCTGCACAATCGAACTTTGTAGTAATGAATGAAGCGGTAAAAATCGTCGAACATTTTCACTCATGCGCAACGCTTTGTAACGCTCGTATCCTGCAAATAGCTCATCTCCACCGTCGCCGCTCAGTGCGACCGTGACTTGCGTGCGAGTTTGTTCGCAAAGATACCAAGTTGGTACTGCCGAGGAATCACTGAAGGGTTCGTCATAGTGATAAGCCAGTTTATCCAGAACGGATAGAGCGTCCGGAGTGACTTCGAATCGACGATGCTCGGTACCGATGTACGAGGCTACTTTTTGAGCGTAACTCGTTTCGTCAAAATCAGCATCTGAAAACCCAATCGCAAATGTTCTAATCGGTGTTTGCAATTGCTTCTGAGCAATCGCCACAATGAGCGACGAATCGATACCACCTGAAAGAAATGCGCCTAGGGGAACATCGCTCCGGAGTCGCAAAGATACGGCATCGGTGGCCAGCTCACGAACTTCCTCGATTGCTTGCGATTTCGTCTTTGACTCTTCGTAGTTCCAGTCAATCGACCAATAAGACTTCGTTTGAAAGTCTTCTCCTTTATAAACGCCTACATGCCCTGGCGGCATCTTTTTTACTGACTGATAGATAGACCATGGATGGGGAATGTATTGATACGTAAAATACATATCCAACGCAGTCAGATCTATCTTTCGCGAAAGGTTCGGTATTTCGCACAACGCTTTGAGCTCGCTAGCGAAGGCCAGTCGGCCATTCTCAATCGAATAGTAGAGTGGTTTCTTTCCCATTCGATCACGAGCTAAAACTAACTGCTGGCGATTGCTGTCCCAAATCGCAATGGAAAACATTCCGTTTAGCTTCGTAAAGCATTCGACACCCATCTCTTCGTATAAATGGACGATCGTTTCGGTGTCGCTCGCGGTCGTGAATTTGTGCCCCGCACCTTCCAGTCGCTGCCGAAGTTCGCGATAGTTGTAAATCTCTCCGTTGAAGATAATCTGAATTGATCCGTCTTCATTTCCCAGTGGTTGATGCCCACCCGCCAAATCGATAATCGAAAGCCGTCGAAAACCAAGTGCGACTCCCGCCGTAGATTCGCTTTGCGATTTCCAAAAAGATCCTTCGTCGTTCGGTCCGCGATGAACGAGCGAATCGGTCATCCGGCGAAGCGTTCCTCGGTCGATTGCTGTGTCGTCGCGATACCAGACAGCTCCTGCTATGCCGCACATAGTCGCTCCTTAACATATGGAACGCACGTCGATTTGGATGAAGGTATTAAGGCGTTCACGGAGTCGGTAGTGTCTTTCCTTCGCGGAGTGGCTGCATCAGTGATATGCTCACAAGTATACCTCGGTTCGATGAAAACCACAGTCGCCAGCGGTATGGACGAATAGTGTGTACAATTACGTTCATGCCTCGATAATTGGCTTAGATTTTAATTGGCTTAGATTTTTAAGATTTCATTTCTGAGGAAGTACTCTCCTATGCAAGATGGTTTGCAACTCTCACAAGCCGAATGCGTTTCGGCATTCGGCGTTTCCTTTTTAGCTCGTTCGGCGTTTGCGTTTTCCATTGCCCTAAGCGGGCTGCTCGCCACCGTGTTCGCGGCTGATCCAGCGTCGGCAACCGAACAGGACTTTTTTATCGGCGGTTACGGCAAAGGGATTTACGTATCAAAATATCATTCAGCTGACGGTTTCATGGATACCCCAACACTTGCCTGTGAAATCGCGAATCCGTCTTATCTGTGCCAACATCCAGAGATGCCGGTGATCTATGCGGTTCGCGAAATGAATCGCGGAAAAAATATGCCGGGCCAGTCGACAATTTTCGCCTTTCGATGGAACGCTGAGAGTCGGAAGCTCGAGCAGCTTAGCGAGACCGAGATCGACGGCGATGGTCCTTGCTATGTCGCAGTCGACGATGAAGGAATGTTCGCATTCGTAGCCAATTACTCAAGCGGATCTGCGGTCTGTTTTGCGATTGGAAGCGATGGAAGCATCAAGAACCAACTTGATCATGTCCAGCATCCAACCATCGAACAAGCAGGCGTTACCAAGAAGCCTCGTGGACATTGTGTACAGATGGACCCAACGAATCGCTGGACCTTAGTAGCCGATCTCGGTTTGGATCGTGTCTTTGTCTATCGGTTCGATGTCGATCATGGAAAGCTGATGCGCAATCCAAGTTATGAAGGCCTACGGACTAAACCCGGAGCTGGCCCTCGGCAGATAGCCTTTCATCCCAATAATAAGTTCCTTTTTGTTATTAACGAATTGAATTCGACATTGACCGCTGCATCATGGAACGCCGAAACCGGAATGCTTAAAGAGCTCTCAACCGTCCCAACTCTTCCGGTAGACTTCTCAGAGAAAAACAGCACCGCAGCCGTTCACGTAAGCCGCGATGGTAAAACGGTCTACGGCAGCAATCGCGGTCATGACTCCATCGCCATCTTTCGCTTTGATGAACAATCCGGTGCGTTAAAATTGCTTGGACATCAGTCTACCGAAGGAAAAACGCCTCGCGACTTCAAGCTAACTCCAGATGGTCGCTTCTTACTCGCCGAGAACCAAAATAGCGACTCTATTGTTGCGTTGGCGATCGATGAAAAGACAGGAATGCTGACCCCAACTGGAAAACGGATCGAAGTTACTAAGCCATCGTGCATCGAGTTCTTAAAGACTAACAAATAGTACCTAAGCCAGTACGTGGCCTGATGAAAATGTCCTATATCGTGAACTACAGGTGTTAGCCTGGGGCGTTATCTGGCAAATTGTTGCCACGTCAAAACCCGTGGCTAACGCCATCGGATCAGTTTTCATAAGCCCCTTCGGGTGCTGGTAAGATAGTCCTGTTAAATAACTTTTGGAGTTGTTTTGAACTCATCTAGTACATCGTTATCTGAAACATCATCATCCTTCGTGTTGGATGCGGCTTCACAAGTTGAACAAGCCATCAGCATTGCCGTGAGAGCTCATTGCGGACAACGCGACAAAGCGGGTGCGGCTTACATCCTTCATGTTCTTCGAGTCATGCTTGCACTGGATGATCCGATCGCGATGCAGGCAGCCGTGCTTCACGACGTTGTCGAAGACACTTCAACAACCGTTGAGGACTTGGTACTTGGTGGCATTCATCCTAAGGCGTGCGAAGCGGTACGATTGCTTACGCACGACAGTCAGGATTCGCATCCGGTTCAATACGCCGAGTATGTGATACGAATCAGTGCTGACCCAATTGCGAAAGCTGTAAAATTATCGGACCTACACGACAACTATCGTTTAGATCGAGTTGCGATGAGATCCTCGCACCAAGCCGCCGATATCCTTCGGATCCAAAAGTACATCCTGAGTTATCATTACTTGAGCGACAAGATCACAGCGAACGAATATCGAGCGCGAATGAAATCTCTCGAGTAATCAATGCCAGCGAAGTTCGCGTTGGTTCCGCTGCTAAATTGCGTTGAGGTTTCTCGTTGATATTTTTCAAGCCAATCGACCAGGCAGATCGGGCAAGAATTAACGGTTGCAAAGATTTTGCGTATTAAGCAAAAGTTTCCGATTGATACGTGCCGATAATCAGGGGTGGATAGAATGAATTTTCTGTCTACGAAGAGTTTGCTGACAAATGCCATTCTGAAATCGAGATTGCTATCAAAAGCTTGCTCGATAGTCGGAGTGCGTTCACCCCCCCTGAGAACGGATGCTTTAACGTGAATCGCTCACTAACCCTACTGGTCGCCTTGGTCGCGGTTGCGAGTCAATGGCTCACACTTCCCATTCAGGCAGACGAACCGACGCGAGCTAGTCGACAATCGACTCGCAATGTGGCTAATCGCGAAGGGAAGTCTTCGCAGCCAGTTGGTTCGGGAGTGAATCGAAAGGCGAGCCAGCAGGTGGCGGCTCCTAAAAACAGCCAGAACCAAGTCAGGCAAGCGTCGGCGACCTCACGACGGCCTTCGGGAAGTGGTGTTGCTCAAGCCAACCATATCATTAGCATACAAAAATCAGATCCGATGATGGACACTCGCGAATACATCGTCGACGAGGGAAGTCCGATGATCGAAGGTGCTGCTTCGTGCGATTCGTGCGGAGTAGGTAGCTGCGATGGATCGACTTGCGGATCACCGGCTCGAACCAATTGGGGATATGACTTATGCAATCCAGGTCGAGGTAGCAAGCAACTTGTCCTATGTTTGCCGAGCCACGGTTGGGTGCAGATGGACTATCTGATGATGTGGCAACGAGGAATGAATATTCCACCACTTTTGACAAGCCAGCCAAATGCAACAACAGTGCCTTCGCTTATCTTAGGCAACGAAGATATCATGGGTGGACGGCTCAACGGAGGACGGCTTCGGTTCGGATGGTGGTTTGCTAATAATCCAAATCTAAGTATCGAAGGTGAATATCTTGGGATCGGCAAGAGCGAATACGCTTTCGAGAGGGCTGCTGTTGGCACGCCAATACTCGCTCGTCCATTTTTCAACACACAGACCGGTAATGAAGATGCCGAGCTAATCTCCAACACCGGCTTAAGCGGACGTTTCAATGTTACAGGAACATCCCAGTTCGATGGAGCGGCTGTTCGGTTCAAGCGACTATTGTGCTGCAGCAGCAGTTGTGGCTTCTCGCCGGTATCCTGCGGTCCCGTTCCTACGCAATCGCGGATCGATGCAACGCTTGGATGGAGATTCTTTCAACTGAAGGAAGATCTGAACATCACCGAATCTTTGACGGAGACCGGCCCTAGCCGAAGCTACCTTATCAACGACTCGTTTGAAACGCGTAATCAATTCAACGGTGTCGAGCTGGGAGTTCAGTGGCAAGGGCGTCGCGGCTACTGGTCCTGTGACAGCTTGATGCGATTGAGCCTTGGAAACAACCTCCAGACAGTAAAGATCGATGGATCAACCTTGATTAATAATCAAACGCCAGCCGGTCCAGCGGGCGGGTTCTTGGCTCAACGATCCAACATTGGGACCTACACTGCCGAGACCTTCGCAGTCGTTCCAGAGCTGGGATTAAATCTTGGCTATCAATTGACACCATGTTGGCGAGCCAATGCCGGATACAACTTTATCTACTGGAGCAGCGTAGCTCGCCCAGGCGACCAAATCGATACAGATTTAAATCCGAACCAGATTCCACCAGCTACAACCGGTACAAGTATTATAAATCGACCAAGTTTCACGCTGACACAGTCCGATTATTGGATACAGGGTGTCAATTTGGGACTCGAGTATCACTGGTAGATACTAGTTCAGCACACTTGAGGTGCTATTAAAGCGACAAGCCTGAGGAAAGCCCGAATCTCCTTTGGTTTCAAGATCGACGAACACGTTTAGCTAAGAACCGCTTAGTTTTATCTCGTCTAGATTAAAAATCCAAAAAAGACAGTGATCAACTAAACCGATTGCTGTTACTACGAATAACGATTGCACACTTTGAAGGATGACGACGATGGCCAATCTGTGGAACCGATTGTTTAGCACCCAACTCTTTAGCAACCTTGGATCTAGCAAGAAGGCGCGACGACGCCTTGGTTCTCACACGCGTCGCGCTTTACGAATGGAGTCGCTTGAACGCCGTAGTTTAATGGCAGCCAATATCACAGGGATCGCCTTCACCGACGTGAACGACAACGGGACGATAGATGTGTCGGACCCGAGACTCGGTGGCGTAACGGTTTCACTTTTCCGCGATGGTGGCGACGGTATCTTTAACAATGGTACCGGTGATGATGTTGCTAGCGGAACGACCGTGACCACAGCGAGTGGTGTCAACCAGGGCCGCTACTCGTTCGGTAGCATCAGCACATTAGGCACATACTTTGTCGTTCAGACTACTCCAGTCGGACAAGTTCAACGTACTTCTCAACGCGTTCAAACGGTCGTCGTTAATTCGGTAACCGATGCTACCAATCCACCGGCTCTCGATAACTTTGAAACGCCGACAACTAATTTCAACGCTACCTTTGGTTCTGGTGGTGACGTAGGTTTTAATACGGCCACGAGCGTCGCTGGAACCATAGGAGCCGTCCGGGATTTGTTTGCCACGGCCACGGCAGGGGTACTCGGCGTAACGGTGGATTCAGCCAACAATAACGCGATTAACTTGAGTCCAGACACCGGTGGTGACGGATCATTCCTGATTACTTACGACGGCGACTCCAACAACGCTGCGAACCTGATTGGTAACCTATTGGGAGGACCGTCTGCCAATAGTTACGATTTGACTCGCGGGGGATCCGTAACGGGTTTACGTCTATCGATTGGAACGGAAATCACTGGAACGACTATTCTTCTTCGCGTGAATGGCGTTGGCGGCCAGTCGGTTTCATCGGCGTTGGCTGTACCAGTCACAGTGAGTGGGCTGGCAACAAGCACTTTAGAAATCCCGTTCTCTACTCTCACGGGTTCAGTGGACTTGACTCAAGTTGGTGGAATTCAATTCGAGGTCTTACAAACCGCTTCGACAGATTCTCAAATCGGAGACATCGAACTGTTCGGGCCAGCTCTCTTCACGCAGAACATTGTCAACTTGAATCCAATGACAATTGGCAATCAGCTATTCTTGGATCGCAATAATAACGGGCTTTTGGATGGAACCGATTCAGGCATAGGAGGCGTTTCGCTGCGACTCTACACTGACACGAACGCAAACGGCGTTCTCGATCCCGCTGAAGTTTCCGCTCAACCATCACCACCTACGACAACTTCAGCAACCTCTGGAACAATTGGTCAGTACACCTTTGG